>CALRTD020000328.1:0-5493 GCA_943371015.1 Synechococcus sp. UW140
CCCATTTTTACGACGGTATCATCAGAAGTGAAATTTTTCTTCGTCTTGATAAATCAGACAGTTCAACCAATAAAGTAGCCGAAATCAAAATAAATGTACCCGGTTCTGACCTTTATGTAAAACGTCAGTGCCGCACTTTTGAGGAAGCAATTGACACCGGAGTAGAGGCCATTAGCCGGCAAGTCAAAAAACATAAAGAAAAACTCAAAGGGTTATAATAACTCCGTGGCGGAGAAAAAACCTCCCCTGCAATTATTGCAGGGGAGGTTTTTTTATTGATAATCAATTAGCTGCAATCAGAGCCTCCGAATTTTTCTGGTCTGTATGTCCTGTAAACAAAGTAAAGAGGTAAGTCAGATACAGAAAAAAAACATGCGCGGATTTGTTGCGTGATAAAAGTTTTATACATTTGCAGTCCTTTTTGGGGGGCAAACCATTAAAACAGCCCGCGTTCTTTGAATAAATAGTGCAAGATTTCCGTACACGAAGCTTAGTTAAGCCGGTGTAGCTCAGCTGGTAGAGCAGCTGATTTGTAATCAGCAGGTCGGGGGTTCGAGTCCCTTCGCCGGCTCAATTTTACTTCGTTCACGGATCATCATAACATATTGGGGAGATACTCAAGCGGCCAACGAGGGCAGACTGTAAATCTGCTGACCTAGTCTTCACAGGTTCGAATCCTGTTCTCCCCACAGGCAAATTGCTGTTTTTATTTTTTAAATACAGTATAAGCGGAAGTAGCTCATTTGGTAGAGCATCAGCCTTCCAAGCTGAGGGTGGCCGGTTCGAGCCCGGTCTTCCGCTCCAAGGTGTTCAAGCACTGGTTTAGCCTATGTAGCTCAGTGGTAGAGCACTTCCTTGGTAAGGAAGAGGTCGGGGGTTCAATTCCCCCCATCGGCTCAAAAATAAAATGGCTGTTCGCATTGCGGGCAGCCTTAATATGCAATCAGTCCGCACTTGTGCGGTTCCGATATAAATTTTGACAACAACACAAACAAGTAAATCACCTAACACAAACCAATAGCAATGGCAAAAGAGAAATTTGACCGTTCCAAGCCGCACGTAAACGTAGGCACCATCGGTCACGTTGACCACGGCAAAACCACCCTCACCGCTGCAATCACATCTGTGCTTGCTTCAAAAGGTCTGGCTGAGGTGCGTGACTTCTCGTCAATCGACAACGCTCCTGAGGAAAAAGAACGTGGTATCACCATCAACACCTCTCACGTAGAGTATCAGACAGCTAACCGTCACTATGCTCACGTTGACTGCCCGGGTCACGCTGACTATGTGAAAAACATGGTTACAGGTGCTGCCCAGATGGACGGCGCTATTCTCGTTGTTGCTGCTACAGACGGTCCGATGCCGCAGACACGTGAGCACATCCTGCTCGCTCGTCAGGTTGGCGTTCCCCAGCTTGTGGTGTTCATGAACAAAGTTGACATGGTTGACGATCTTGAACTTCTCGACCTCGTTGAGATGGAGATCCGTGAACTCCTGTCTTTCTACAAGTTCGATGGCGACAACACCCCGATCATCCGTGGTTCTGCCCTTGGTGGTTTGAACAACGAGCCGAAATGGGTTGAGAAGATCATGGAACTCATGGACGCAGTTGATTCTTATATCCCGACTCCTGCCCGCGATAAAGACAAGCCGTTCCTGATGCCGGTTGAAGACGTGTTCACGATCACTGGTCGTGGTACCGTTGCTACCGGTCGTATCGAAACTGGCGTTGTTAACGTTGGCGACGAGATCGAAATCATGGGTATGGGCGAAGAGAAACTCAAGTCAACCTGCACAGGTGTTGAAATGTTCCGCAAGCTGCTCGATCGCGGCGAAGCTGGTGACAACGTAGGTATCCTCCTGCGCGGTATCGACAAGACCTCTATCCGTCGTGGTATGGTTATTGCCAAGCCGGGTTCAATCACCCCGCACACTGAGTTCAAAGCTGAGGTTTACGTTCTTAAGAAAGAAGAAGGTGGCCGTCACACTCCGTTCCACAACAAATACCGTCCCCAGTTCTACTTCCGTACCACAGACGTTACCGGCGAGATCACACTTCCGGAAGGTCGTGAGATGGTAATGCCTGGCGATAACGTTACCATCAGCGTTACACTGATCGTTCCGATCGCTATGGACAAAGGTCTCCGTTTCGCTATCCGCGAAGGTGGCCGTACAGTAGGTGCTGGTCAGGTTATCGAAATCGTGAAGTAATTCTTCGCGGTTTTATACCGATCAAAAACAGCGAAAGGTGCCTCGTTTTTTCGTGGCACCTTTCGCTGCCAAATAAAACCGTCTGCTTCGGCAGACATACGGGCATAGTTCAATGGCAGAATAGCGGTCTCCAAAACCGTTGATGGGAGTTCGAATCTCTCTGCCCGTGCAACATAAGCGCTATGAATAAAATAAGAGCATACTTCGATGAAGTGTACCAGGAAATGGTACATAAGGTAAGCTGGCCTACTTGGAGTGAACTGCAGGAAAGTGCAATCATTGTGATGGTCGCTGCGGTGATCTTCTCAGTTGTTGTTGCACTCATGGATCTTGCATTCCGTGAAGGCATGTCGTTCCTCTACAAATTCATCTGATCCGGTACGGACAACCGAACGGATCACCGTAATTTTTTATCAGCCGAGCGATGACTGAAGTAAGCAATACCAACGACACACAAGCCAAAAAGTGGTACGTACTGCGCGTTGTTAACGGGCAGGAAAAGAAAATCAAGCAGTATGTTGAGTCGGAAGTAACCCGCCTCGGCCTGCAGGATTATGTGTCGCAGGTACTCATTCCGATGGAAAAGGTGATTCAAATCCGCAATGGCAAAAAAGTGGCCAAGGAGAGAAACATTTTCCCGGGATATGTAATGCTTGAAGGCATACTGGTGGGAGAAATTCCACACGTACTCAAAAATATCACCGGCGTAATTGGCTTCCTGGGTTCAAAAACAGGAGATCCCGTTCCGCTGCGTCCTTCGGAAATTAACCGTATCCTCGGCAAAGTCGATGAAATGGCTGGTGCCGAAGAAACAATGCTCAACACCTATGTGGTGGGCGAAACCGTTAAAGTTATCGACGGTCCTTTCAATACGTTCAGTGGTGTGATTGAAGAAATCAACGAAGAGAAGAAAAAACTCAAGGTGATGGTAAAAATCTTCGGTCGCAAAACACCGCTCGAACTCAGTTACATGCAGGTAGAAAAAGAATAACTCCTGCAACCCAGATCCGCTGTTACGCGCTTCCAACATAACAGAAACAACGCATTTAAAACTGCAAAATGGCGAAAGAAGTAAGTGCTCTGATTAAGCTTCAGATTAAGGGTGGCGCAGCCAACCCGTCTCCGCCGATTGGCCCTGCATTGGGTGCCAAAGGTGTGAACATCATGGAGTTTTGCAAGCAGTTCAACGCCCGGACGCAGGATCGCCCCGGCAAAGTACTGCCGGTCATCATTACGGTTTACTCAGACAAATCGTTTGAGTTCATTATCAAACAACCGCCGGTGGCCGTTCAGTTAAAAGATGCCGCGAAGATCCAGTCTGGTTCCGCAGAATCGAACCGTAAAAAAGTAGGTTCGGTAACTTGGGATCAGGTGCGACAGATTGCTGAGTCAAAGATGCCCGACCTGAACTGCTTTACCATGGAATCAGCAATGAGCATGGTAGCTGGTACAGCTCGCAGCATGGGACTCACAGTTGCCGGCGAGAGCCCGCTTAAGAAGTAATTCTAACCTGACGGAGTTTCGGGAAAGGCCTGAAACGTTTGCACGTCAAAATTCCAATCCGAATGGCCCACACAGCTAAAAAACGGAAGGCAGCTCTGGCAAAATATGATATGACGAAAGCATATTACATGACAGACGCTGTTAAAGTGGTGAAAGACATCACTACTACCAAATTCGACGCATCGGTTGATATCAGCGTTCGTCTTGGTGTTGATCCCCGCAAAGCCAATCAAATGGTGCGTGGCATGGTTACACTGCCGCACGGTACCGGTAAAACGATCCGTGTGCTTGTACTTTGCACACCCGACAAAGAAGCAGAGGCACAAGCTGCCGGCGCTGATTTTGTTGGTGCTGACGATTACATCGCCAAGATCAAAGAAGGTTGGACAGATGTTGACGTAATTATCACCACACCCAGCATGATGGGTAAAGTTGGTGCTTTGGGTAAAATCCTCGGTCCCCGCGGACTGATGCCGAACCCGAAAACCGGCACGGTGACAATGGAAGTAGGAAAAGCGGTAAAAGACGCAAAAGGTGGTAAGATCGATTTCAAAGTTGACAAAGCAGGTATTGTACATGCTTCAGTTGGCAAAGTATCGTTCACTGCTGAAATGCTTGCTGAAAACGCGAATGAACTTCTCTCCACAATCCTGAAGTTGAAGCCGTCCTCTGCAAAAGGTGCTTATGTACGTAGCATATACCTTTCGAGCACGATGAGTCCCAGCGTTCAGGTGGAAACCAAAACGCTTGCTTAATGCTCGGGTTGACCCGGCTTAATACTGAGAAGGTATGACAAAACAAGAAAAAACACAGATTATCGACGACCTGGCAGCGAAACTTGCCGAAAGCAAGCATTTCTACCTGGCCGATACCTCAGAGCTCCCGTCTGAAAAGACGAGCGCTTTGCGGAGAATGTGTTTTAACCAGAACATTCAACTTATCGTTGTAAAGAACACGCTGCTGCGCAAAGCGCTTGAGCGAACAAACGACGGTGAGTACAGTCCGATGTACGACGCCCTCAAAGGGCCGATTTCCATCATGTTCTCTGAGTCAAATTCAGCACCTGCCAAACTTATTAAAGAGTTTCGCAAAGACGGCAAAAAGCCGTTCCTGAAAGCAGCTTATGTAGAGCAAAGTGTGTATCTCGGTGATGAGTCGCTCGACGCGCTTGCATCTATCAAATCACGCGATGAACTTATCGCTGATGTGGTGGCTCTGCTCCAGTCTCCTGCCCGCAACGTTATCTCTGCTCTGCAGAGTGCTGGTGGTACACTGTCGGGTCTGGTAAAAACACTTTCGGAACGTCCGGAATAATCCTCCGGCCGATTAGAATAGAGAATCTAATTCTCACAAACAACACAATTCAAATAAGTCTAATTATCCAAAAACTATAAAAATGGCAGACGTAAAAGCCCTTGCTGAACAGCTCGTAAATCTCACTGTTAAAGAAGTGAAAGAACTTGCTGACATTCTTGAGAACGAACACGGTATCAAACCGGCAGCAGCAGCAGTAGCTGTAGCAGCAGGTCCGGCAGCAGCAGCAGTAGCTGAGAAAACCGCTTTCGACGTAGTTCTTAAGAGCGGCGGAGCAAACAAACTTCAGGTTGTTAAAGTTGTAAAAGACGCTACCGGCCTGGGTCTGAAAGAAGCAAAAGATCTCGTTGATGGTGCTCCCAAAGCAGTAAAAGAGGGTATCAGCAAAGAAGACGCAGAATCGCTCAAGAAAACTCTTGAAGAGGCAGGCGCTGAAGTCGAGGTTAAATAATCCGGATTCAGCCT
>CALRTD020000329.1:0-5485 GCA_943371015.1 Synechococcus sp. UW140
AAGGATATTATTTTTAATGATAACAACCTTCCACGATACACTAAGTTTAAAGAGAACCGAACAAAAAAGGAAAATCAAAAGGAATTTGATCAATTTATTAGTCGTTTTATTAATTCCATTAAAAAAGAAGGTGTTCCTCTTTTCGATTCAATTAAAAACATATTGAGCAGTGATAGTGCGATAGCTAGAAATATTACAATTGAAATAAATGATTCTGTTGATCTTATCGCTGATTATCAAAAAAAAGAGGCGAAAGTTTCAAATCAAAAAAAAGAAGAGTTAGAGAAACAACAGGAAAAAGAAAGCTCAGCACGTCGGGAGGGGCTACTATGGGGTGCTATTGGCGGAACATTCACAGGCTTAATTCTCGCCGGACTTTTTTTCAATCACAGGTATATAAAGAAATTAAAGAAAGAAAAAGAACAGTTTGATTTTACTATCAAAGACAATGAACGGAGTTTTCGTAACAAGTTAGAAGGACAGGAACGTAAATATAAAGAACTTGAACGTGTAAACGCGGAGCTTGCTGAAGCTGCTGAAACTATTTCCTCTGTACATGTAAAAGAACAACCTACCGTCTCACCACTGCACAACGACCAGCCGCAGGATCCTCCCAAACGTTCGCTGTACTTTGGCAATCCCAGTCAGCAAGGAACATTTTATCACGAAGCAGCTAATTCATCGCCTCGTCCCGGGCAGTCAATCTATGAACTCCGGCTCGACGAATCGGGCACAAAAGGAATGCTGTATGTATGGGATTCGCCGGAAGCCTACACACAGGCCAAGGGGGTGGTTGAAAATACTCTCGATCCCGTTTGCGAACGCACACAACGTCCCGACATTTCGCATACACGCATCGTAACCCGCCGCCCTGCTGAAATGAAGCTTGAAGGTGAACTTTGGCAACTCATCGGCTCTAAAGTATTAATCAGTTTCGAATAATTACATACAATGGAAAACGCTCTTCTCATAATAATGCTGTTTGCTGAAGTAGGGCTAGGTATCTGGTTGCTGCAGCAAGTGATGGAGCTTGCTCAGCTTGTTCCATTAAGTAAGCAGTATTTTATACAGGTTTTTGCTGCTTCTAAAGAGCAGTTACTGAGCCATTCTCCCGGACTTATTTTAGATGAAATCAGAAAGCGTACTCCGCGTGAAACTCCTCAGCCTTCACCTGAGCATGAACTGCTTCGATTAATTTCAGTGCAGGCACCCAAGCATGAAGCACGGTACAAATTGTTTCGGACAATAAATACATACCTCATCCGTACACATTTTGTACAGCCGGATATGCAACTTATTGCCGGTATTGTTGATCGGCACGTTCGTTTTGCTGATCATCTATTGCGATTTTTGTTGTTTGTGCCTTTTGTAATGGGCGGGCTGGCAATCGCAATTGCTGGACGGCAATCACATTCATTTGGTCCCTGGGTGCTGCTCATCGGAATTCTTATCTCAGTAGTAACAGGTATTATATACATTATTCAGCGAAAACAATTAGAGCAGCGCATACTTGATTTTCATCATTTCCTTGTAGAAGCATTACAAGTCCCTATTGATTCATCATTTAAAGATTCAGTGCACCAGCTCCGAAGCGAACTTCATTTATTCAGTAACTCTTTAACTTCTCGGATAACAGAGTTGGGTAAAGCTCATGATGAACAGATCGAAAAAATAAATACCGTAAATAAAGAACAGGTTGATGCGATAAATAGCCAAACACAACTCCTTGCCGAAATCCGTAAAATGGATTTCCCGCAAATTACCCGTTTCAATACTGATGTGTTGATGCAGATGAAGCAAACCACCGACAGTTTTGGCATGTTTACTCAATTGGCCAATAGTCTTGGTGGCTTGCTGCAGAGTATGGACAATGTAGCCAACGGACTGAATAAAGGTCTTGAACGTACAGAAGAAATCGGAAGTATTGCAGTTGAAGTACGAGAAACTGTTCGCCGGAACAACCTTATTCAGGAAGTAATGACAAAACATATTGAAAGTTTCAGTACACGTACTGAATACCTGAAATCAACTGTTGGTTTAGTTGATAATGAACTAAGTAAAGCACTTGGCGAGCTTCGTGAACATTTACTTGCTCAGGTAAGCAGTATCAAGCAAATTACATTGAGAGAGAATGAAGTCATAGAAAACGCAGTTCGTACAGGTAATATTCGTTTCGAAAAGCTTGATCGTATTGATGACCTGCTGAAATTTTTTAATACACTGTATCAGCAATTGGATTACATGCTGCGACTGCAAAATGAGTTACAAGTTCAGCAAAAATTACAGCTTGAAGAATTGGTTAAGATCCGCACTGTTGCAGAGACAAAGAAGAAATTGTTTTAAGCAGATTAATCTTATTGACCAACAATCAATATCCTCATAACTGAGGATAAATACTCCACCCCAACTTTCCATTTTTACAGCAGAAACTATTCTGCACCCCATGTTTGCTTCCTCAAAACGAATATTCATCAGCTATGCGCGTGAAGACAGTGTACACGCAGACGAATTGGCCACATTTCTCAAGAATAACGGTTTTGATCCTTGGATTGATCGTGAAAAAATAAGGGTAGGAGACGAGTGGGAAAGAGTGACTCGGAATAAACTCAAGAAATCTGATTTCATTATTGTAATGCTTTCAGACAATGCCGTAAATAAACAAGGTTTTGTTCGTCGTGAGTTTAAGCTGGCTGGTGAAATGCACGATAAACGTAAAACCCCTGTTTTGCCGCTGCGGCTCGACAGTTGCAGCATTCCTGAGCAATTTAAAGCATTACAAGTTATTGACTGGAATCTGGATGGTCAGGAAGAATTGCTTGATCGCCTCCATAAGCCTGGTCGTAGGGGGCGTATTTTCGTCAAAGCCGGTATTTCAGTGTTAGCTGTTCTTTTGATGTTACTGGCACTTAGTCAAACAGCTAAAGCAGGTAAAGTAAAAGTTAAAATCAATACTTCAGTAATCGATCAGCAGACTAAAAATCCAGTTACAGGAGGTACTTTTTATTTAGTCTCAGAAACAGGTGATACCATACCCTTAAAGTTGATTTACGAAAATCACAATCCTGTATATCTGGCATTTGTTAGTCCTTCTGCTTCATACAAAGTAATTTTTAGCCATTCAGTATACAGAACAGTAACCCAAGATATACACATTGCACATCCATCCTCAAGACACATCCATCCCAAAGACACATTGATTCAGCTTGTATTTGAAACGCAAAATCAAAAAGAGTTTACAATTACCGGGTTTAATTTTTTTCATTCCGAAATACGTGATATATATAACAGAACGGGTTATATGCTTGTACTGAGATCTGGACTGGTTGTTAGCATAAATAAATTAGTTGATGTAAACCATGAAATTAATTTTCAGATTTCTGTTTCCAACAAAAGCAAGGTAATTCACAGCCGGCGTGTTCATAGTAGTGAAAGAAAAAAGGTATTGGATACTATAGTCGAGTTGCTGAATTTGACAAAAGTCAATACATAAAGTACACATCAGTAAAGTCAGCTTTCGACAGATCATAATTTCATTTTTCGAATGCACAATTCTTCTACAACCGATTAAATCGATAGCCAATGCTCAATCCAGTTTTCTTAAGCTACGCCAGATTTGATGAAAGTGCGGCACAAAGCATTCGCACAAAAATTAAAGGATGGGGCATTGATATTTGGATGGATAAATATGAAATTGATCCGGGCGATAATTGGCCGGAAAAGTCAATGAAAGCCCTCGATCGGGCACAAATAGTTTTGCTGCTTATTTCTCCTGATTGGCTTTTGCATGACGGTTTTGTGAAAGATGAGTTTTACCGCGCGCTGTCCAATTGGGAACATAAAGGAACACACATTATTCCACTCTTGCTGAATGTGAAAAATCCACCGGTCGAATTGACTGAACTGCATGCTATACAATGGACTGATAAACAGGAGTGCGAAAAATTAAGGATTAAACTCATTCAATTTCGGCGAACCAGAATAATGCGTTTAACAGCAGTTTCGCTTGGTGGATCATTCCTACTCTTGTTGCTTACCTACTTTATTTACCAGACAGTAAATAGCACCAATGCTGAAACATCACTTGGTAAGGATTCGCTTCTGCAAGAGAATTACAGCAGTGCAGCAGTGGCTCCCATGCAAAAATCACGTTTCGATGCTTGGGTGTTTGATGCCGCAACGAAGCAACCGCTATCAGGTGCAACTGCATTCATCATGCGTAATAAAGCGGAATTAATGATCAGGTCGGCTCCGTCTGATTCAACAGGCTATATTTTTGCAGTTGCAGATACCTTACCTGATACAAATTTACCCGTTACAATTTCATGTCCCGGTTACGAAAGTCATAGCACTCATTATATGATGAAATCCAATTTTTATGCTAAGCGAAAAATTAGCCTGAACAGAAGCGTAAAGAAGAAAAAACCTTAACAACCGCTTAATCACGCGCAAACTTCCAGTACCTCAAATTTCCGTTCACCACTTCTTTCAGCAATCGTTTATCAGGTCGGTGTGCGTTGGTGATCACATTGTAAATGTCGTGAATTAAGGGCATGGTAGCTGCAAAATATCCGTGCCCGAGAAAATCGGTATTAACATCGCTGGCATCAATAGTATCCACCCCCTGAACGATGCAAATATTCTCACCGCCTTGCCCGGCGCGCGGGTAGTCATAGCGCACAAATTCGGAAAGCATCAGGGCTTTGTCTTTTTCGGAAGCGTATAAGGTAACCTGATTCAGTTGCGAAAAAGCCGGGGCAATTTGTTCGCTGAAAATTGCCGCATCAATATCGGGCGCGGCAAAGATCAGCTGCTTGATGCGGTTGCCGAATTTCACCCCCGAATCATGCAGCTTTTCGAGTGCGCGACTAACTACACGGCTGCCCATGCTGTGGGCAATTATGTACAAATTACCGGTTGCTGCACTGTTCAGCAGCAACTGCAGCATCTCTGTAAAATGAGGCCGCGAATATTCGGCTGCTGCTTCATCAGAAAAATAACCTTGTAAATTGCCCTGCGATGGCCAGCAGTAAGCCACAGCCGCACCTTTAAAATTGAGATCCCAGCTAAGCTGTGCAGTGCGCAAAATGGCTTCGTCAAATTCTACATTGTAGCCATGTACAAACAACAGCACATCGTTTGATGTATATTTTTCTGCAGTCATAAGCCCTAAAAATGCTGCCGGGTCTAACAATTCTGTTTCCAGAATCATCATGTGCTTTTCAGGTCTCGGCTTTACACCCATCAGTTTTTTCCACCAGGCCGGACGATCAATATCGCCCGCGGTGTGTTTTTCCGGAATGCTTACACTACAATGCCCGTATGTATTTTGCTTGCTGCGTTTGGCCCGGAACACCGGCTTTTCGTCTGCATACTCAGCCGCTCTGTTTGTGCCGAAGAATACCTCCCGTTCAACAAATCCGGGCAGCGTTGCTGATTTGTTTTTTGCTGTGTTTACAAAACGGGGTTTGCTGCTTTTGATTGAATT
>CALRTD020000330.1:0-5485 GCA_943371015.1 Synechococcus sp. UW140
TTCTTTTTTGGCAACGAAAATAAGCTGCAGCAAGTCGGCAATAACCGATTTGCCCGAACCCGAACCACCAGTAAAATCGGTGCGGAGCGGGTGCATGAGGTAGTCGCAGTTGTTGTGATAAATCACACCAACAGTCGACAGTGAAAATATGCGCGGATATTGTTTCATGATCGGATTGTCCGGATGCGTGTGTGGTTTCAGAGAAATTATTCAGAGGCTTCGCCTTCTTCAACAGGGTAAAGTCCGCCGGTGCGCTCTTCAATCGAATTACTTTCGTCGATGAGGCGGTCGATGTTGTGAATTTCGTAGGAGTACATGGTGAACAGGCGCTCAATCGAGGGCATGATTTCAAACAACTCTTTGTTGCGCGGATCATAATGAATCCAGCCGAGGCGTTCAAATTCTTTCAGTGCATTGCGCACCCATTCATCAATGGTGTTTTCGTCAATGTCTGTTGCTTCCTTTTCGCGGCGTTTTGCAAAAAGGTTGTAGATGTAGTTTTTGTATTCTTCGTTGCTTTTGATGAGCTGAATAAGATCCGGCACATAAATATCATTGATGAAATACTTATCAATGCGGTGAATCTTCAGCAGAAGAATACCAAGCAGGGTATATTCAGGCGAAAGCTTTTTGGCGCGTGTTTTAACAATACCGCGGCTTTCGTCGTCGAGCTCCAGGTAAAAGTAGCGTGTGTAATCAGAGCCTTTTCCGGCAAGATTTACACGAAACAGATTGCGGTAAAACAGGCGAATTTCATCTTCATATTTCTCGATGAAATTGAACAGTTCTGTTTGGTGCGGGAAGTTCTGAATGTGCTGTCCGCTTTTCAAAGCAAAATCAAGATCTGCAAACAGGCTTTCGGCTTCGTCAGATTCTAGGAAGCCGTACTTTTTAATTGCATTTTCCATATTCCGATATTGGGTTGTTTGGGATCGAGTGCGAACTCTTCGCGCACAGTCACTTCCACATTTTCCATTTTGTTAAATTCCTTGAGCACCAGTGTTGCTGTTTTAATAGCGGCTTCAAGGTCATTGTCTTTGAAGAGAATTTTGTAATAGTAATCAGCAAAATTCACCTTCTTCTTTTTCTCAAGCTCTGTAGTGATATCGCTGATCCATTTTTCGATTCGGATTTCACGATCAATTTGCGCTTGACGAAGCTGCGCCTGACGGTGTAAATCTTCTTCATCCCAGGTCAGGTCCTGAACCAGTACCGGCGGCGGATCCAGCAGCTGATAATAGTCTATGCTTGTAAGGCGCGAACGATCGCTGTACAAGTCTTTTGTAACAATGTTTTTGGGCAGTGTTACTTCAACTTCGTGTACGGTTCGGTCTTTCAGTTTTTTGGTTCGGCCAAACTTGCTTGTCGAGTTTTTGAGCAGATAAATCAGGAACGATTCGATTTTGCGGTCAAATTCGCGCTTCTCAAAATCATTGTAGAGCTTATTGATTTTTGGTTTGATGCGGTCAATCGTGTGACTCACGTTAATCAAACGCTGCTCAATGTCTTTGAAGAAGCTGCGCACATCGCGCTTCATATCACGGAAATCGGTTTCATCGGCAAGGCTGGCATCATCCAGAATTTGCTTGATGTCGTCTTTCGAGGAGAATGCGCTTGAAAGCTTGTCGGCCTGTTCTTTGATGCGGTCGAGCAGCGCTTCGCAACCGATAAGCATTTCGCGGAAGTTATCGAACTCGTTTTTCACGAGGTCGTTCAACTGCTCAACCGTGTCTTCGATTTGCGATTGCAGTGCGCGAAGTTGTGCGCTGATATCGTTTTTGTGTTTGAAGAACTGCGTGTGATACCAGTGGCGAAAATCGTCGATGTGTTCGAGCTTGCGTTCGAGCAGCAGCACAAGATCCGAGAATGTTTTTTGGATTTGCGAGGGGTTTATTGCTGTGTGAACTTCACGTTCCAGCATATCGCAGAAGTTCTCTGCATAGGAGCTCAGCTGATACGATTTGTCTTCGAGGTTTTTATCGAGGAAGTGACGAAGCAGGCGGTGCAATGCTTCATCATACTTCTGTGTTTCTTCGCCCCGTGCCGATGTCATGCCCAATTCGGTGTACACCTGTTTGATGGTGTCAACGATAATACGCTCAGGGAAGAAGCGGTCAATAGTACCTGCCCGTACTTTCTGAAACAGGGCAAGTACAACCAGTCCGTCTTCCTGACGCGGCACCAGCAGGTTGTAGCGCTCGCGAAGTATTTTCGGGAAATGCATGGGCCGCGAAGAGCGCAAGGCTGGCGGCACAATAGAAAGTTGTTCCATACGAACACAAATTTACCCGCAAGCAGCGTTCAATTTGGCCGTGTTGAAATCTTGTGGAAACAAACACGCAGGTACTGAAAACACTGCTGTTTTGTTAACATCTTTAACGCTCAAAAATTTGGCATGTCCGGATTTTTAACTATAACTAAAAGTTGGGCGTTGCTGATGGCTTTCGTGCATAAACAATCAGCCCGGTTTTCCGGGGCACCCTTTGCATTCACAACCGCTACTCAATTGTTCCGTCGTGCAATAAACTAAGCAGCCAAAGCCGTGCAGCTTCGGAATTGCTGAATACGCGAATGGGCAGCGGAGGTTTGAATCCGCAGATGTAGTGATGCGAGAGCTTACGTGTTTCCAGATGATCGGCCACCACGGCCATTGCAGCTACGCGTTCAATTACTGATGGTGAAACCGAGAAGTCAAGTGCTTCACGCGAGATATGAGCGACATATCGCATATCACTCAATACAACCAATTTGCGGTCTTTTACCGCACTTCCGCCGGCTCCGTTAACATAAATCTGAACCATGTCATCGTAATTTATGCTTGTTTCCGGCAGGTAACGAACATAAGAGATGCCATCTGCGTCAGACCAGGTCTCGGCTTTTCCGGCGATAAACTGCTGATTGTATTTTTGGGCTGTTGGTTTGTTCTTAGAGGCAGGGGATGCCATGAATGTGTTTTTGATACTTCAATATACGGTCTATCATTGATTCCCGTGATGCCCAAGTCGTTTTCAAACGATTATAAATTATAAGCCCGACGAAATGCCCGTTGCAACACACGAGCAAGGGTCTCGAAACGACCAAAAAAGAGCCGATAAAACAAAGTAAATCAGTTCGCGATGTTTAACAACCAGGCTTTGGCAATTGCAGGATCACTAAACACCCGTGTTGGTATTTTGGGCCTGTTGAATCTCATGTAAAAGTTGGCCAGAATCCGTGTTGATGGAGAATCAACCACAATGGCCATGGCTTTTATCATTGAGGTGAAGCTGCTGTTAACGCCATAATTCCGGGCTTCGTTAGACATCCCGCCAATCTCACGCCCGTCGAGCAGCAGCAAAAACGGGCGTTGTGGGTTGTATGTTTGTCGGGCCAGGTCAACAAGAGCTGTTACATCATCAAGCTCAAGCACAGCATTGGCGGCCAATACAGCCCAAGATATGCCGTCTTCATCAGACCACATATAACCTTTACCGGGAATCCCGCGATAATTGATTTTGGAGTTGCTCATTGTTGGGTTGAGGCCGGGGGCATTTTCAAAGGTAAGTGCGATGATTATTCGCAGAACACTCACTAAAAAAGAAATATCAGATGATAACCGAACTTATAAACGCGTCGGTTCTTAGTGCAGATGAAAACCAATATGCATCAACGCATCGCCCTGATTCACTACCGGCTGGTTGTTCAGGCCAACTACATAGCCATCGTGCGGAGCGTTTACGGCATGCTCAATTTCGCCATACGGATCACAGATTATGCCTAGTTTTTCGCCTTTGCGCACGGGTGCTCCGTAAGCAATTGTAGTATGAAATAGTCCGGAACTTTTTGCCCGTACCCAGCCCGATTTATTGAGCAGCACGGGTGTTCCCTGCGGTACTTCAACATCTGCCATTCCATGATGCTGAAGCAGCCGCAAACAACCAAGCAAACCCTGATCAATGCTGAAATAATCCATCCGACGCGATTCGCCGCCTTCGTACACTAAAATGGGTTTCTTTTGCCGGGCGGCTTCTTTGCGAAGCGTGCTTTCGCGGAACGGGGAGTTTATAATAAGCGGCGCTGCAAATATTTTCCCGAGCTCAATATTACGCGGATCGTTAAACACGCAGCGGATTTGCGGATAATTGGTAATCTTGGCGCCGCCAGTATGGAAGTCAACACCAAAATCAATTTGCGGAATTATGGTTGATGAAAGATCGTGTGCAATGCGGCTGCCGAGTGATCCTGATTTACTACCCGGAAAGCACCGGTTCAGGTCGCGCCCGTCGGGCAAATCGCGTGAGCCGGCAAGGAAAGAGATAATGTTGATTACTGGTATGGCAACAATGCAGCCGCGTTTGGGTTTCATCACATCCGGGCGCTGAATGAGGCGGCGCACAACTTCAATGCCGTTTATTTCATCGCCATGCATACCGGCCAGAAACAGCACTGTTGGCCCGTCTTCCTCGGCATTGAACACAAAAACCGGAATCTCAATTAGTGTGTGCGTAGGCAGTTTGTAAATATTCAGTACAACCTGCGCATGCTGTCCGGGATGTATGGTTTGTCCCTGAATGTGAAACGGCTTTCCCATTAGTGCAGGTGGCTGTGAAACTCGTTTCGTTCCACGTACTCAATAATCTTTCCGGCAATATCAACGCCTGTAGCGCCTTCAATGCCTTCGAGTCCGGGCGATGAGTTTACTTCCATCACCAGCGGGCCGCGTTTGCTTTGCAGCATATCTACACCGGCAATAGCAAGGCCGAGTTTTTTTACTGCCTTCATGGCTGTTGCTTTTTCTTCGGGCGAAAGCTGGATGAGTTGTGCTTTCCCGCCGCGGTGCAGGTTGGAACGGAAATCGCCTTCTGCCCCCTGCCTGCGCATGGCGCCTACAATTTGTCCGTCAACAATAAATGCGCGGATATCGGCTCCTTTGGCTTCGGCAATAAATTCCTGCACCAGAATGTTTACCTCCACATCAAGAAATGCTTCGATAACCGATTTTGCGGAGTTGTGCGTTTCGGCAAGAATAACGCCGATGCCTTGTGTGCCTTCGAGCAGTTTGATAACCACTGGCGCGCCCCCAACTTGTTTTATTACGTCGTCAATATCGCGCGGACTGGCGGCAAATGCGGTTTTGGGCATACCGAGTCCGGCTTTTGACAATAACTGTAAACTGCGGAGTTTATCGCGCGAGCGAACAAGGGCTTGTGATTCTACCGTCGAAAAGATTTTCATCTGCTCAAACTGACGAACAACAGCAGCACCGTAGAACGTAACGCTGGCGCCAATACGCGGAATGATAGCATCAATACCTTCGAGCGGATTTCCTTTGTAGATAATCTGCGGGCGGCTTTGCTCAATAACCAGTACACATTTCTGGTGATCGACAACAAGTATTTCGTGCCCGCGTTGCTGTCCGGCTTCAACCAGTCGCTGTGTTGAATAAAGATTCGGATTGCGGGATAAAATGGCAATACGCATAAGTAAAAGGATTAACGAGAGGGAA
>CALRTD020000331.1:0-5481 GCA_943371015.1 Synechococcus sp. UW140
TGTAGCTTCAAGACTTATCGACCGCTACTACAGACCAACCGTCGTTTTAACAGCTACAGACGGCATTGCAACTGGCTCTGCCCGCTCTGTTCGCGATTTTGATGTGTATCAGGCAATAGAATCCTGCTCCGATTTGCTTACGCAGTTTGGCGGACATAAATACGCCGCCGGACTTTCGCTGCCCGCCGAAAATGTGGAACGGTTTCGCGAACGGTTTGAAGAAGTAGTTAGCGCCACCATTTTGCCCGAACAACTGATCCCAGAAATTAGCATTGATGCCCGCCTGCCGCTCAAAGACATTGATGCAAAAACAATACGGCTGCTGCGGCAGTTTGCTCCTTTCGGCCCGGGAAACATGAACCCGGTATTTCTGGCGCAAAACGTGGCCGACAGAGGCTGGGCGCGCGTTGTAGGTAATAATCACTTGAAATTTGACCTTATCGACCCGGATCTGCCCGACCGGATTTTTCCCGCCATCGGGTTTGGAATGGGAGAACATATCAGCACATTGCAGCGCGGAAAAACAGCCGATGTTTGCTATACCATTGAAGAAAACAGCTGGAACAATACCGTTTCCATGCAACTCAATGTTAAAGGTATTCGCGGCAGATAAGCAGAACGCTCGAATAACTACCGGCCTATATTTAATAATGAATGTTGCATCCGACTTCATTATATTTGCCCAATGAAAACCCGGATTATAGGTCGCCTTCTTTTTGCTGCATTGCTGCTTACGCTTGTACCTGCATCCTGCGTTTCAAAGAAAAAGTACAAGCAGTCGCAACTTGAACTTTCTGAACAGCGGCAAGTCAGCCAGAATTACCGCTTACGTATTGATACCCTGCAGCAACAAGTAGTGGTACTTACCGACAGTGTTAAAAAGCTCGACAGTTTGCTCAGCGATGAAAAGCAAAAAGTAATTGCTGCACGCCGCAGTGGTATGACTAAACCCACTACCCCGGTTAAGAAAAGTTCCCTCTCGCGTGAAGATGAAGCCAGTAAAAAGTCTGTATTCATGCTCACGTTTGCCAGAAATATAACCTGGCCCGCAACATTCCAGCAATCAAAAATCATCATCGGTGTTATTGATGATGACAACATATTCTACAATCAACTGAAAAAATCCTTTGAAGGTAAAACCGCAGGCGGCAAGCCAATTGAAATAAAAAAATTTACTGTTTACAACATTACAACAGCTCACATACTATACATTGCCCACAATCAAATAAGCAATTTCTCAAAAATTAAAGCAGCAACAAAAAACGAACCTACAGTACTTGTAACTGAGGAGGGACCATCAGGCTATGCCAATTCCCACATCAATTACTATGTAAATGATACAAAGGTTCAATATTCTCTAAATCGTTCACTGATTGATAAATCCGGTTTAAAAATTTCGCAGGATTTAATCAAATACGCAGATAAATAACAGAGCGGAGAAACAGAGCGAGAATGATGCGAATACCTTCGCTCTCATTCTCGCTCTCGCTCTGTTTTATCACTCTGTTTCACCATTCTGTTATTAGCTACATAAAGCATAACCGGCACACCAATAATAGTTGGCAATAACCAAAGCCATATTGCGGGTATAAACGGAAACCAGTTATCATTATTGACAAGAAAAGCAGTTGTAGCCGCAATGTAGCTCACAGCCATTCCCCGAATGTGCATGCGCAACCAGTGCTGCGGATCTGGTGAGCTGCTGCGGAATGTTTTGTAATAATCGTATGAAACAAAAATGCCGAGTGCGCCAAATACTAAAGCTACAATTCCGAAAACTCCTCCGGCCAGCATAATGCGGATGCCCCAGCCGATAAGTCCTGCACCCATTGCTGCGTTTACAATAACAAGCAACCAATCGGTAATGCGCGGCGGTTGTTCTTGTCCTCCTTTTTTACGATACAAAATTCGATAGCCGCGTGCAGCTGACTCAAATGATATAAACGCCAGAAAAAAGAAAAACCATTTATTAAAAAGCGCACCGATTACTGCTGCTGTAAAACAGGAAACAGCCATTGCCCAGAAATAAACCTTACCCGAAAAACGATGTGACTTTCCTCCTTTTGCAGTTAACATTGCAGAAAGTCCAAACGAAAGCGCAGAAAAACCTGCGATAACATGAACGATAACAAGAAGGCGATGAATTGTTTCCATACAAATAAAAAATCCGGCAGCACAAACTTAAGCGAATGCTGCCGGATTTTATCGATAGCTGTAATTAATGCCAGATCGAAATAATGATCCCGCAAATAACCGATCCAACTACATGATAACCGGCATCAATAAGCAGAAGCTTAAACGACTTTGAAGTATATGTATAATTAATACCCATACAGCACGTAATTATTGCACCGGCAAATAAACCCAGCTTAATTCCGCTCATTACTGTTTGCGAGTAAAGTGACGACCCCAGAAAACCTATCAATATAGCAACCGCAATAGTAAGCACGCCTGTCATTGTCAAGAGTAAAGGCATTTGCTTTTTTGCTTTTTCAGGATCAATCGTAAGATTATGGCCGATCATCCAAGCCTTGCCAAACACAGCCTGCTGATACCAGATTGCACCGACCGCAAAGTAAGCCAATCCGGCTACGATTATCGCCAGCCAATTGGCATTTGAGAGAAAATGATTGAGAAACATTTGAGTGCGTTTTTGGTTTGAAACTGAAAGGTAAACTATTTTACCAGTCAGCACAAACGGCACTAATACCTCAGTAAATCAACTACATCTTTATCATAACGAAGCTCTGTATTCATCATAAAAATAACACCAAGATCATTTTTATCGAATGCTGCTTTCTCAAGCATTTCATTCGCTTGTGCAAGTGCTTCGTCTTTTCTGCCTTCAATTACATAGAACCTGAGCAAACTTGCATAACAATACTGCCGGGTTTCGTTTGATGCTGTTGTTACAGCTTTTTTCAGACAATTCTCGGCTTCATTGTTCTTATGCATACCATAATAAGCTGCTCCTCTCATAACATTGAGCATAGGATCATGAACAACCGCATCAAGTTCATCAACTGATTTAAGGAGCAAATGATGATTGCCAATATTCAAACAACATTCTGCTGTTAAAAAATTTAGTCCTGCTTGTACTTTTGATGCTCCGGCTGTGCGTTTCATCAGCCGCTCAGTACGCAGAGAATCGCGGTTAAACGAACAGGCGCGCATTTCAAGCAATTGTACCGTCATACTTTCCTGCAGCTTCGAGGGCAGCGACTCTATTTTTTGCATCGCTCCGAAACCACCTTTATCATTGAGGCGTTCATCAATAACTGCAATTTCTGTGATCATTGTATTGATCTGAAACAACATTGCATCTTTCCCGGGCAGCAACTTGTTGTTATCAATAAATGCAGCTTGATATAAATCGGCCATACGTTCCTGAAAGGTCATACCATGACTGAACAGGACAATATCATCAATCAATAACTTTTCGACTCCGGGAATTACCCGAATACCCAGATAATCGCCTCTTCCGTCTTTAAAACTGCGGAAGTACAGCATTGCTGTATCACCTGTTTTTTGAGTACTGAAGTGTTTGAATAAATCATGATCGCGGCGTGTGGCCAGTGCCGCAACCATTGCATGTATTTCTGTCGAAAAAATACTTGCTGCATCATCCTCGGCCAACATACCCACCTCAACAGCTTTCAGAAATCGGCTGCGCATTTCTGAAAAGTTAAGCTTACTCATTATGTAAGCCGAATCGCCTGTGCGAATTGCAAAGCCTAAACTATCAGTAAACTGTTTGTAATCCGCATCCGAATAAACGCGCCGGGGTTGTTCTTCTTTGCATGATGCTGCGAAAACAACGATTGCAGCAAACAAAGGCAGCAATTTGGTAAATGCTAACATGATAATTGGGATTATAAATTGCGATGCATTATAGTTTTATGCACACATTTTTTGCTTCTGTAAAAAAGCGCAATGCCTCAAAACCACCTTCTCGCCCAACACCCGATTGCTTAACTCCGCCGAACGGAGTGCGCAAATCGCGAAGCAGCCAGCAGTTGATCCATACAATTCCGCTTTCGAGCAATGCGGCCACGCGATGCGCACGTGTAAGATGCTGCGTCCACACACTGGCGGCAAGTCCGTACTGTGTGCTGTTGGCCATCATCAGCGCTTCTTCTTCTGTATCGAATGGTGTTATTGTAACTACCGGCCCAAAAATTTCTTCCTGATTCGTACGGCAGTTATAGCTAAGGCCTTCAATAACCGTTGGCGCAATGTACCAGCCGTTGCTGAGTTCGCCGGTCATCAGTACACGATGTCCGCCGCACAGCACAGTGCCGCCTTCTTGTTTGGCGAGCTCAACATACGAAAGCACTTTCTCCATGTGCGGCTGCGAAACAACTGCGCCGAGACGTGTACCATCGTGCGAAGGATCGCCGGGAACAAGTTGCTGCACGCGCTCTACAAAGGCGGCTTTGAATTTTTCGTACAGCGGACGTTCAACCAGAATGCGTGAGCCGCAAAGACAAATTTGTCCCTGGTTGGCAAACGACGATTGCACGGTGGTTTTAATCATCTGCTCAAAATCGCAATCAGCAAAAATGATGTTCGGATTTTTGCCGCCGAGTTCGAGCGAAAGTTTTTTGAACATGGGTGCCGCCGTAGCCGCAATGCCTGCACCGGTTTTAGTGCCTCCTGTAAACGAAATGGCTTTTATTTCGGGATGCGCAACAATGGCTTGTCCGGCGCGACCACCAAGGCCATGCACAATATTAAGCACACCCGGCGGCAATCCGGCTTCGATGCAAAGTTCGGAAAGCAGGAACGCAGTCATCGGCGTAATTTCCGAAGGCTTGGCTACAACGCAATTTCCTGCAGCAAGCGCCGGAGCAATTTTCCACGTAAACAAATACAGCGGCAAATTCCACGGCGAGATGCAACCTACCACACCTATCGGCTGACGCATCGTGTAATTGATGGCGCTGTTTTCCATGATGTGCGATTCGGCAGCAAAATGCATAATGGCCGTTGCAAAAAACTCGAAATTGCTGATGCCTCGCGGAATATCAACAGCACGCGCCAGTGAAATTGGTTTGCCGTTGTCTTTTGATTCGGCCTGCGCCATCTTCTCCGTATCGCGGCGAATCAGATCCGCAATCTTCATCATGATCTTTGCACGCTGCTCGGCCGGTGTAGCCGCCCAGCCCGGAAACGCAGCTTTAGCCGCTTCCACAGCCGCCTGCACATCGCGCTCATCCGAATCAGGAATGAGTGAATAAACTGCGCCGGTGGCAGGATGAAAGTTGTCGATATATGTACCGCCTGCAGGTGAAACCAGCTGACCGTTGATGTAGTTGGCGAGGTGTTGCATAGTGCTTGTAAAGATAGGGAGAAGTTGGTTTTGATTTTGTGTTTCTCTTAACCCAACACCTTCCCCCGTATCACCGCTTCCACCGGCCGCTGCTCAATCTTACTCTCTAACCACGATAAAATATCGAAGTAATGAAAGGCGAGTTTCTC
>CALRTD020000332.1:0-5469 GCA_943371015.1 Synechococcus sp. UW140
ATATATGGATACCATTCCCAACCTGTCAGGCTGTGACAGTGTGATTACGATTAACCTTACGATTAACAACGTGAATACAGGAGTAACCAATTCATCGCCAACGCTTACTGCCAATGCAGCGGGCGCCACTTACCAATGGCTGGATTGCAATAACAACTTTGCAGTAATAGCAGGCGCTACCAACCAGTCATTTACAGCTATAGCGAATGGAAGTTATGCGGTAGCTGTAACACAAAACAATTGCACCGATACTTCGGCTTGTGAGCAGGTAACGGGCATTGGTATTTTAGAAAATAGCTTTGGTAATTCTCTTCTGGTTTATCCAAATCCGGCATCATCGGGTGAGGTCGCAGTTACATTACCTTCATCTGATAATTATACAAGTTATGAGGTGTTTGATGTATCTGGAAACATACTTCATACAGGTATATCTGCATCAAACCGTTTTGAGATTGATGTGGCTGGACTCTCTGCCGGAATGTATATAATCAAAGTGTTCCAGAATGAGCGTTCCTTTTACGGACAGCTAATCGTTACTCCGCTTTAAGCACTTATATTAAGTAAATCACCAGTTCATAATTCCCGCCAATAATGCATTTGTATGATTATGAGCGGATGGTGATCAAGTAGTTTAGGAGATAGTTCGATAATTGTCCGCTTACCTCCACGGAAATGCAAAAAGGTTGTTTCAGTTTAATAACTGAAGCAACCTTTTTTATGCTACTGATAAAATATATCATTAGTAGTAAGTTTAAGGCCTTTATTGCTAGTACGCACTAGGCTCATTTTGCTTTGAACTTCCTGAAATTTGATGGATATATATTTAAGGAATGGTGAGAATTGTATATATTGTTGTTATGAAAAAGATCTTGATTTTACTTTTAATGTTCATACTTCAATCGCCATTGCAGTCGCAAGAAGTATATGTGGATGTAAATCCAGATACAGTTCTGAATATGTTGTATGGTGAGTCTTTCTATCCTGATTTGGATAGTGATGGTACAATAGACATCGGATTCCATCAGTTTCATTCGGGTATTGATATGTTGAATACTACAATGTCCTCCAGTTCAGTGATATTAGAGGGAACCAACGGAGTTGCAGTTGACAGCATAGGTAATGTTCTGGCTTTAAATCAGGGCTCGTTAATTGGCCCCACGTCAGCTATATGGCATGATAATGTAAACGTTACAATTTTAAACATAGCCTTCAAGCAGTATGTTATAGCCACAAATTACCTTTCCACTTCAGGTAGCTGGTCAGGTGTTTCTGATAAATTTCTGGGGGTTAGGTTTTATATTAATGGACAAAGGCATTATGGTTGGATACGAATGTCTGTCACTATTCATACAGCTACAACTATTAAAGATTGGGCTTATAATCCAATTCCCGATTCATCGATTTTGGCTGGAGCAGGTTGGGTTTTGGGCACCAATACAATCAGCAATGACCTTGATTTAGTCTATGCTTATGACCAATCTGTTTTTATAAAACTTGAAAATCCAGCTCAGTTCAATGTAACACTATTCAATACCATTGGGCAGAGAATTGCCAGATATGAAAACTTGCCCGGAGGAGAGCCATTAACTACGAATACTCTCGGATCAGGAGTTTATATAGTAATGGTTGAGCAGAATGGGAAGCACTTTTCACGTAAGGTTGTTATTTATTGAGATATTGTGCAGCTCTGTTTGACTTATTTTCGGTAGTTCATTAGAGATACAATAGTAAAAACCCATTGATCTTTCCATTCAAGATTTCACCAAGCCATCCCCCCCTTTCACCCATTCCCCCAACAAACAAATCCCTCCCCGTCGCACCTTTGGCTCATCAAAAACAAAAGAGCCATGAAAAAAATCGGAATACTAGTCTTCACAGTACTGCTCAGCATATCGGCTGCTGCCGGTGGTTTCTATGAGCAGCTTTGTGCGTTTAACCCCAACTGGAAAAACTATGCACACCGTGCCCCGGAAGGTCCTGCACGTAAAATAAATTCAGACCGTGAGTATGTGCAGGCGCATTTGGGTTCGGTGCTTGGAATTTTGCGTGCCAACCCAACTGCCGGCCTCAGTGCTGCACAGTTAAATTCGCGTAAGCAGCTCATTGCTTTGCTTGATGGTTATCGCATGGCCGGACAGTTTCCGCTCAACTACTACCGTCGCGACCGCATTCCGGTGTTTATCGACGAACACAATACGCATTGTGCAGTTGGCTACCTGCTCATGAAAACCGGACACGAAAATATTGCACAGCGCATTGCCGCAACCGATAATTACATTTGGGTGAAAGACATCAAAGACCCGGAAGTATTGGCCTGGCAGCAAACATCAGGACTTACGCTGGATGAACTTAAACTTATTCAGGGCGCTTATGATTCCTATCTCGACAATGCGTTTTACCTGCCCAACAAAAATGAAATTCCTCAAAAACCTGCTGTAATTCTCGCCTACTTTGAAGATGAACGTACCGGGAAATCATTGAAAGCAGCACCCGAAAATGTTTGGCTGCAGGGCGAAGGCAAGAACGGAATCCTGCACGGGAAGTGGATTCAAAATTTTGCCGTTGGTATTCCGTGGATTGTTGGCTGGTTTGAAAACGGCAAGAAATCAGGGCAGTGGAGAGAATATTATCAGGGCACATCACAGCTTTGCCGCACCGAAATCTGGCGCAACGATAAACTCAACGGTTTACGCATCCGCTACGACCGCCAAGGAAAAGTGATTGAAGAAATTTTATTCCGCGAAGGAAAAGTTGTAACAAAGACCAACTACACATCAGAAGATTCGCTGACCTGGATTCGCCGCCCGCTCAATGACTCTATACTTTATACTGAGGTGTATAATTTTAACGGTGCATTAATTGCTCACGGCAATGAGAAGGTACATAACCCCGGCAACTTGCAGTGGTTTCAGAATATTGAGCTTACAGCGCTTAATACTGCAGCCATTCATGCAAGTTCGCCGGTACAATACACACAGGGATCTTCATCCATTACGCTGGCAGATATGTTTGGAACTTCGTCATCGAGACGCAGATACTATCCCGGTCGTGTGCAACTTTTTGGCAGTCCGCAATTGGTTCAGTATTTGAAAGAAGGAAAGTGGACCTATTACAAAGAATACAATTATGCAAGTCGTCATGATAATTACAATATGTCACTGCATGGTTCACTAATGACGAATTACAAGCACTTTGCGCCAACACTTATTGAATCGCTCAGTATGTTTGAGAATTTTCAGCTGAATGTCCATCAGGATTCAATACTTGTTGAATATACTAATAATCAGATACTGGACTTTTATGCTCCATCACTTAACGACTGTGCTCATCTGAAAGTGAATTATTACAGTAAAGATGCTTCCAGTGTTTTACCGGTGATTTACTGGAATTATGAACAACAAAGATCCTCTCTTTTAGTGAAAGATTGCGGACAGTATGATAAGAGCGGAGCACGAATAGGTGAGTGGCGCTATTTTAACAATCGCGGAGAAGTATATAAGAAAGAGAATTACCTGATTGCGTGGAAAGAAGATTAATAATTGTTTTTACTTGAGATCTAAACTTACTATTCAACCTTCGAGGTCTTTAAGACCTCGAAGGTTGAATAGTAGACATCGAAGGTTGAGAAAGATTTAGACTCAAACAAAATTAAGTACCTTTAAAGTTGATTACTTCTCTATGAAAACCCTGCTGCTGCTGGTATTTATTTCAGTTTACTCAATAACCGATCTGTCGGCACAGAACTCGGTGAGGCAGGATACTTCGGCATCGGCAACCGCTTTTTCATTAGTAAACGCAGCCAGTGCGAAGCTGCTGAAATCAATTGCGGATAAAAAAAGCGATTCGGAAATTGCAGCTAACCATGCTGAATTGGCGAAAGCATTGGCTGATGCAGGCGATTATTCGAAAGCATTGGTGTATATCAACAAAGCTATTCAGTTCGAATCAAATACAAAAGCAAAAAACAATCTTGGTACTTACTATCGGGAGCTTGGGCGGATTCAGGAATTGCAGAAGAATTATGCGCAGGCATCATCAAGCTACAGAAAAGCATCGGAAATGGCCAGCGATAGTTTGACGAAACGATTAAACCGGAATGATGCACAGCGCATGCAGGTGAAGTCATCGCCCGAAGCTGAGCTGGAATTACTGAACAGCAATGCTTATATACTGAGCAACTCAAACAACAATCGCGAGAAAATCAGAAATTTCACGCAGATTGCGAATACCAATATTTCGCTCAACAACAATGCGGGTGCATTAGAAAATTATCGCGATGCATTGAGTGCTGTTGACAGTACGAGCGAAGAAGCGGTGGAGATCAAAAGCAATATGGTTGATCTCATGGCCAGCAGCAACGATGTGCAGAACGCCATTGTACTTCAGAAAGAAATTCTGGCCAGTGCTTTCAATATCGATAATGTTGCGATACAGCTAGAACAGCTTCGTAACTTCTCTGTACTTCTGCTAAAGATAGACAGTACTGATTCTGCAATTCATATATTGGATAATGCTTACCGGCTTGCTCTTGCTAAAGGAAGCATAAAAGAAGCACGACAATGCCTACTGGCTTTGGCTGCTGTTTACGAAAAAAATAAACAGAACGACAAAGCACAACTACTGTACAGCGATTTTGTGAAGCAATTGGATACACTGCTTGCCAAAGACAGCAGCATTATCGATAAAAAGTTATTTCTGATTAATGAAGATAAAATCTTTGAACTCGAACAGCAGCAGCAGCTGAAAGATGAACTCATTTTACGCAAGAACCGTTCAAACTATGCACTCATCGGTTCGCTGCTGTTGCTGTTGCTGCTGCTCGGCATTATTGTGAAAGCACTTTTTTCGATCAGAAAACGTAACAAACTCATTGCCTTGCAATCGCTCCGGCGCGAAATGAATCCGCATTTTATTTTCAATAGCCTGAACAGTGTAAATCAATTTATTGCTGTAAACAATGAGCGCGAAGCCAATAAGTACCTGACTTCGTATTCGAACCTGATGCGTAACATCATGGAAAATTCGAATAAAGATTACATTGCATTAAGTACCGAACTTGATCTGCTTCGAAAGTACCTTGAACTCGAAAAACTCCGTTTCTCCGATAAGTTTGATTATCGCATTGAAATTGATCCTGAAATCAATGCTGATGAAGTTCTTGTACCGAATATGCTCATACAGCCGAATCTTGAAAATGCAATCTGGCATGGTTTGCGGTACAAAGAAACACCGGGTTTGCTTTTGCTCAAATTTGTAAAGGAAGGCACTAAAACAGTTGCTGTTATTGACGATAACGGCATTGGATTATCGGAGAGCAAACGAATCAAAACCAGTAACCAAAAACGGTACGAATCGCTTGGATTGAAGAATATTGAAGAGCGTATCAATTTGCTGAACAGTATTTATAAATCATCCATAGCATTTCAGATAAACGAGAAAAGTGGCAGTGAAACCGGTACAGAAGTAAGA
>CALRTD020000333.1:0-5466 GCA_943371015.1 Synechococcus sp. UW140
CCGAAACTGCACCATACATGCACAACGGAGTTTACAAAACAATGGAAGAGGTTATTGATTTTTACAACAAAGGCGGCGGAACAGGATTAAACATTGCCCCACAAAATCAAACACTCCCCCCCGACAAACTAGAACTCACCGCCTCCGAAAAAACAGCAATCATCACATTTCTGAAAACACTCACCGACACATCCATTAAAATAACAGCCCCCGAAAAACTTCCAGCCTTCAATAATCAGGAACGCAACACCAGAAAGCCCGGAGGAGTTTATTAAAACAGAATCAAGGAGAACACGCAAGGCAAAACACACGCAACAACTAGCGAATTCGCTGCACTGAAAATAAATCACTAAGGAAAGCGCCTTTTGAGCTTTTGCCGAAAAGCGACTTTGCGCCTTTGCATGAAATTATATAATCACGCAGCAGCAAAGCAGTAACATCACTTTACCTCCAACCGCTGCCAAGCAATAAAATCAGTTTGCGGAAGTTTACCATCAAACCCACACCCGCGAAGCATCGTTACCAATTGCCCGCGGTGGAATGTGCTATGATTGAACAGGTGCTGAAGAACATCGCAAACCGGTGTTGCAAACCGGTCACCAGCAAACGTGCTGTACGAAATACTTTCTTCAAAAAATGATTCAGGCTGCTGCTCTAAAAACTCAAGCAATAAACGACTGCTTGTGTGAAACACCGACGGCTCGGGATATTCATTTTCCGGAAAACTAACCAGCGAAACACCCTGCATTCGTTTCATCCAAACTATTTCCGCACCAAAAAGATGATTGGTCGTTTTTCGCAGTGTACTGAAACTGCTCTGCTGCTCTGTATCTAACCAAGCCGAAGGAACTTCAGAAAGTACATTCGCAAATTGCTCATTGGCCCAGAAATTATACCGGGCGAAACGAAGAAGTTGTTGATGAAGTGAAAGCATTGCTGGTTAAATTATTCCCATCCCGTTGCCAGCACATCAATAATATGCATCACTTTGATTTGCTTCTTTTGCTGCGTGATATAACCATTCAGATGCAGCAAACAAGAAAGGTCTGTAGAAATAATATACTCCGCCCCGGCCTCTTCGGCAGCACGCACTTTTTCATCAGCCATACCCACCGAAATATTTTCATGCTTCACCGAAAATAACCCGCCGAAACCACAGCATACATCGGCCTGCTGCATTTCTTTTACTTCGAGTCCGCGTACTTTAGAAAGCAACAACCGCGGCTCACGGTGAATACCATACTCGCGCAGGCCGGAACATGAATCGTGATAAACAGCAGTTCCGTTAAGCACAGCACCGAGATCGGTTATCTTCAAAACATTCACCAGAAAATCGGTGAACTCATACATGTTTTTTTGTACCTGCCGGCATTGGTTGTGCAGCACAGAATTATGAAACATCTCACTGTAATAATTGCGCACAAAACCCGGACACGATGATGACGGCGAAACGATGTAACGATCGTTTTGAAATTCCTTGATAAACTTCTCACCCACTTCCTTGCTATGATCCCAATAGCCGGCGTTAAACGAAGGCTGCCCGCAGCAAGTTTGTTCGTGATTGTAATTTACTGAACAGCCTACCCGTTCAAGCACCTTAATCATATTCAGTGCTGTATCGGGATACAACTGATCAACAAAGCAGGGTATAAAGAGATCGACGATCATTGACTAACGAACTGTATCAGATTTGGGCACACGCATCAAAAGCAGTAACCCGATGATGAATGTAATAATGAGCGAAAGTACAGAATTACGAATACCTCCGGTTGCATCTTCAATTAATCCGAATGTTGATGTGCCGATGGCCAAACCAATTTTCTCGCTCACATCAAAGAAACTGAAGTACGATGCATGATCTTCTGTTTCAGGAAGCATTTTGGAATAGGTTGAACGGGAAAGTGCCTGAATACCGCCCATTACCAAACCTACACAAGCCGCGGTAATGTAAAATTCAACCGGCATATCCACAACTGCATAAACCATTGTGCAAACTCCAACCCACATGGCGATTACCACCCCGAGTGTTTTCAGGTTGCCAATTTTTCGTGAAAGTGCCGACATCAGAAATGAGCCTGCAATACCCAAAAACTGAATAAGGAGAATGCTGATAATTAAACTCGACTGCATGTGCTCCTTGTTTTCCCACTGAATAGCTTTTGTGGCAAACGGTACAGCCATAATCATTACTGTTTGCACACCCATGTTGTACATAAAGTAAGAACCCAGAAAACGACGAAGCTGTTTGCGGGTAAGTACATCACGAAACACCTTCATCAACTCGGCGTAGCCTTTTGAAAATACGTTTCCTTCTACTTTATGATTGTAAACATTATTGGGTAACCGGCGGAAAGTAAACATTGCAAAACTGATCCACCAGATGCCGACTAATAAAAATCCATATTTAATGGGCATTATTTTAGTAAACGACCCAAGCACAAGAATAATAATCAGCAGCAGCGAACTGCCAATGTATCCCATTGCAAAACCACGCGCACTCACGCTGTCATGATCTGCAGGCTCTGCTATTTCCGGGAGATAAGCATTGTAGAAAACAAGGCTGCCCCAGTAGCCGATACTGGCAAACAACAACGCAGCCATGCTCCAGCCGATATGTCCGACATCAAAGAAGCAAAGCAGCGAAGATGATACTGCTCCTAACACACAGAAGAATTGCAGAAAGCGTTTTTTGTTGCCCGAATAATCGGCAATGCCCGAAAGTACAGGCGAAAAGAAGGCTACAATTAAATAAGACAATGCAACAACATACGACAAAAACGAGGTGTTGTGAAACTCAAATCCTGCCCATGTAATCATATCACTGACTACAGCTTCGGTTACAGGATCACGCTTGGTGGTAACCGTTTCGTAAAAAATCGGAAAAATGGCCGATGAAATAACCAGCGGATAAACCGAGTTGGCCCAATCGTAAAACGTCCAGGCGCGAATGATTTTAGGGTCTCCTTTTTTCAGCATGACTGCCAAATGTAGTCAGCAGCATTCATCCGGCGGCAAGATGTTGAAAAGTTGGGCTAAATGTGAACAGGCGCACACTTTTCAGTATGCGCCTGTATGGCTATTGGAAAGCTGCTTTTACTTTTTATACTGATCAAAATTCATGGTGAGTCCGAGCACAAAACTGCGTCCTTCGCCCGGAATAATGCCCGGCCCCGGATAACCGCTTGCGCGGCGGGTGGCGTAACGTACATCCGCAATGTTGTTTACAGCTGCTTTCACCGTTAAGTTTTTGGGCAGTGTAATTGTGCATCCGAAATCCAGAAGCTGATAGGCTGCCAGCGGACCAACTGTTGCGGCTGCATTGGCGGCACTGTTCTTGGCATCGGTAAACACTTCACCCATATAATTCCAGCTGAGGGTTGCAGCCAGCCATTTGTGGCGATAGCCCAAACCTGAACGCACATTCCACTCGGGTGCATATTCCACACGCTTGCCTTCATTTGCTCCGGCGGTGTAAACAGCATCAATATAACTGCCTGAAACAAATAGGCTGATATCGCCGGTACGGAGATAGCGGTTTGCGTATTTGAGCGGATGAAAATCAACAAACCACTCAGCCCCTGCATTACGGCTGTTTCCGGTGTTGGTGCGGAAAAGATAATCGTTGCCGGCATCATCTGTCATGGCTACCTCACCAATGCGGCCGTCGATCAAAAGTAAAAATACGTTTACATCAAAGTTTATAGCAGCATTGTACTTCTGGCGACTGAACCCAAAATCCATGCTTTGGCCGCGCACAGCGCCGAGATTTTCATCAATACGAATGTTAGGCTGATTGGTCCACACATCGTTAAACGTGGCCGGTCGAAACGACTGCGACCAGTTGGCATAAAGTTTCATGGCGTGTTCAAAACCATATTCAGCTCCGACACCAAAAAGCGGCATCACGTTTGTGCGCGATTCTTTTTGCAATGCAGGTGTGCCCTCGGCAGATGTTACAATGTATTCTAAACGCGCACCGGGCACAACTCTTAGCCTGGATGTAACTTGTAAAAGTACTTCAGCAAACGCAGCCGCATTTTCGGAATTCAGTTTCAGATCGCGGGCCAGTACGGCTGGGTCTGCAAAAGTGAAATCTGCATCATCGCCGGCCGAGCCTTTGCCCTGTTTACGCTGTGTGTTGCCGCGATAATAGCGTACACCTGCCGCCAGATGCGATTTCTCATCCAAAAAATCAAACGGAAGCAAGTAACGTACCTCTGTGCCAAAATTGGTGTAGTAATCGCGGTCAACGGTGCGTTGTGTTCCGGGATCGGCGGTGTTTGCAGCTCCGGTATACCCCACACTGTTGCGCTCACCAAAAAGCCCGAACACTTTTGCACTCAGCTTTGCTTTATTGGCAAACTCGTAATCGGCTGTAATGGCAGGCATGTTCCAGCGGATGCCAAACCAGTTGCGTTCGCGGTACGATGCGCGGGCATCAGCTTCAAACAGCGAATCCGTTAAACCACCGGGCTGACGAAGCAGATAATTCATGCCTGTAAACTCAAAACCAACCTTCAGTTTATCGCTTACCCTCCAGTTTGCACTTACAAAACCGGTGTTGGTAAAATAGCTGCTGTTTTCGCGCCATCCGTCGGCACGGCGGGCATTGTAGAAACCGTAGTAAGTAACTTTTTTCATAGTGCCGCCCAACGAACCAAATGCATTGGCCATGCCAAAAGAACCACCTGTAAGACTCAAACGAGCAGCAAGCTGTTTGCTCGGATGACCTTCTTCAATCAAATAATTAATTACACCGCCCATTTGCGAACCAAACTGCAGCGAAGCAGCACCGCGCATGACTGTTATGCCGCGCAGTGCTTCTCCCGGCGGAACATAATATGCTTCAGGATAACCAAAAGCATCTGAACTCATATCATAACCATTCTGACGGTTGTTAAATTCCCACGAACGGTTCGGACTCAATCCTCTTGCGCCAATGGATGTGCCGGTTCCGTTGCCGTCGTTTTCCCAAATGGTAAGACCGGGAACGGTTGCAAACAATTGACGTGTGTTATTTACAGCAAGATTGGCATTCGTGTTAGCCGGATTAATTACATCAGTTTTTTTGCCGGCAGCAATGGTTGTTCCGTTAACAGAAGGCATACGTCCTGCCTGCGAATAATCGGGATAGACGGTAATTACCATTCCCGGAGGGCCATAAGAGTAAGAATTCATCTCAACAACCAACTCAAGCAGCTCAGATTTATGATCTATCCGAACAGTTACTGTTTTTGTTTGATAACCCACATAACTGAATATGAGTTGGTGATTTCCTACAGCAAGATCTTTTATCTCAAATTTCCCATCTGCATCGCTAATTACTCCTTTGCCATCAGCATATTTTATATTTACAAATGCCATTGGTTCTTGGTTGTCCTTGTCAATAACTCTTCCTCTGACAATTGTGACTAACTGCGCATTGAGTAACGAGACGGCAAACAACCTAAGAGTTAGAAGAATATA
>CALRTD020000334.1:0-5444 GCA_943371015.1 Synechococcus sp. UW140
TGGAAAATTCGTGGTCAGGCTTTTTTATTATCGGGGCTGGATATTGCCTGATTCTGCTGCTGGTACTGCTTTTCAAAAAGCAAATAAAGTCGGCCGTTCGAAATGTGATCATTACAACCGCATCAAAATAAAAGACCATGAAACAACCATCTGCTGCCGAACAGTTAACACTCCTGATCAGCGAAAAAGAAGCTGAACTAAAACAGGAAAGCATACTGCTGAATCAACAATTCATGCTGGTTTATCACCACCTTCAGCCCATTACACTCATTAAAAATAAACTGAAGGATATAATTTCAGATACCGAATTAATTACCGATCTGAAAAAAGTATCTGTCAATGTGGCCACAACACTGGCTACAGGCCTCATGCTTCAGGCAACACGCCACCAACCGATAAAAAGAGGCATTGGTTTACTCACTTCTTTAGCAATAAGGTTTGCCACAGCCCGGTTTTTTGAAGCCCAGAAACGGCAGAGCAATGCGAACAAGCAGGAAGAAGTGAAGCGGTAACGAATACGTAAAACAAAATAAAGATTTCAATGCAGGAGTATGTTAAGTTTCCGGTTTATGCAAAAGCGGCATTAGTTCTTGTGGGGTTAATTGCAGCTGTATATTGTTTGCATAGTTTGCAGGACATTATTTTACCCTTGATTTATGCGCTGTTACTGGCTATTCTGGTCAATCCGGCTGTAAATTACCTGATCAGTAAACGATTGAACAGAATTTTGTCCATATTTATTATTGTAATTGTTGCGGTAATTTTTTTAGGTGGAATAGGGTACCTTATTTTTGCTCAGTTCCTGAGTATGAGCGATTCGTACAGCGATCTGAGCGAAAAGTTTACCACCGCCTCTGATTTGCTGGTGAAATCGGTTTCGGAGCATCTTTCAATAAAGGAAAAAACAATTTATTCGTGGTTCTCCACTTCTTCGAGTGCATACATTACCAATTTTGCACTCGGCGAAAACTTGTTTATTGCCGGAAAAGTGCTGATAACCATTACACTATTGCCTGTTTACACGATCATGATCTTGTACTACAAACCTCTTTTATTGGAATTTATAAGAAAGCTGTTTCGTGTCGAACATCATGAAACAGTGATTGATGTGCTGACCAAAACAAAACGTATTATTCAGACCTATCTCACCGGATTATTCTTCGAATTAATTATTGTAGCCATTCTGAATTCAATTGGCTTGCTGCTGCTGGGGATCGAATATGCTATACTTATTGGCGTACTGGGTTCAGTGCTCAATATTATACCATACGTTGGAGGTATTATTGCTGTTTTAATGCCTATGGCTGTGGCTTTTGTTACGGAAGATAACCAGCTTTATCCGCTCTATATTTTGATGTTGTATATCTTGATTCAGTTTATCGACAATAATTTTATTGTGCCCAAAATTGTTGCTTCGCGTGTGCAGATCAATGCGCTTGTTTCAATTATTGTAGTGCTGCTGGGCAGTGCGCTTTGGGGTGTTGCCGGTATGTTTTTATCTATTCCGCTTACGGCTATAGTTAAAATCATTTGCGACCATATTGATCCGCTGAAACCGTTGGGCTATTTGCTTGGTAATATAGTGCCGGTTCGATCAAAATTTCAATTTCTGAGCTGAGAAAGAAAATTTCACGACTGAAGGAGCATACGTACTTACGGAATACAAATTATACGTACGTAATTCAGTAATGATCGGCGACAGAAAGTTTGATTCTATCGGCGCTCAAAATAATTCAATGCAATCGATAGCTGTCACTTACGGATACGGAACAGTAGAGGAAATCAATAACAGCTGTCCTGATTTTATTGTAAATGATTGTAATAAATTAAAAGATTTTCTTCGGAGTCGTACAGCAAATAAATAATTGATTTTACAAAATCACTCATCACTTCTGAGCTCCCGCATTAACCGCGGAGAAGAAACACTCTACACTTTTCACTTTACACTTTACACTTTTTTTTACTCCCCGAAGGGATCTCTTTCCCAAAATACAAATCCGTTTTTGCTGCCGATTTTCTTTAGCTGCGGATATTCCTGCCTGATCTGTTCTTCGCGATTGATTTTGCAAACGAAGTAGGCAGGGCGGTCGATTGGAGCGGTGAGCATCCAGTTGCGCTGCATTTCGGTTTCAAATTCGGAACGCGATTTTCCGGCCGGAAGCACCGCAGTTTGCGCTTTGCGCCAGTTTTGATAATCGGGGTTATTTTTTACGTCGGGCTTTGTTTGAGCGTAGAAGTAATGCGCAAAGCTTTTGTAATAAAGCGTTTCAACATAAACAGGCTTTCCGGCTTTGCTTTTCCAGAATTCAACCGCGGCATCCTGCGAGTAATTATCGACACGCGGGGCAAACAAAGCAGCGGCGGCAGCAGTTACCAGCAGCGTTGTGCCGAACAAAATGCCGATGGCACGTTCGGGGCGGCGGCGCATCTGTAGTAAACCTGCAATAAGTCCGGCCGCAAGCAGAAGGCCCGCAATCCATTCGTAACCGCCCCAGTTGCCCGAAGCCTGCAGGTTGGCCGCTGCAAACGGATCGCGCACCGAGCCAGAATTGAGCAGTGATGCTTTAAACTTGTCGATAAACGGCAGCACGGTTAATGCGGTGCTCAGCAGCAAGCCCGGAATGGCGGTCAGCAGCAGCACCCAGCGTTTCACCTGAAACTCGCCGCCGATGATTTTGGTGAGCGTGTAAGCCGCCAGCCACGTAAGCGGGAAATAGCACAGCGAGGAGTAGTGTACAATTTTAGTCTTTACGATCGAAAACAAAATCAGCACTACCCAAAACATGATACGCATCCAGCGCAGCTGATGCCGCTCAAAAGGCGTATCGCCGGCGCGTTTGAACATGGCCTGAATGGCAAAACCGGCAGCCGGGAAACAACCGATGAGCAACACAATCCAGTGATAAAAGAAATTACCGCCGTGCCCCGCATCTTCGGTGCTGAAGAGGCGAATCTGATACATGATAAATTCGAGCACGAGGTGACTGCCGCCGCGCACTGCCAGCACCGCAAACCACGATCCGGCCACCAATGCAGTGATTCCGGCATACACTAAAAAGTGCATCCAGCTCATGATCTTTTTTCGGGTAATGATGCGGTAGGTGATAAAGCACAAACCGAATACAAGCAAGGCAACCGGACCTTTGGTCAGCACCGCAAGCCCCATAAACACTGCTGAAAGCACCACATTGCGGTTCCAGACGGCTTGTTTTATTTGTGCATTGAACCGGTTGGTGTAAATCAGAAACTGATAAACACTGAGGAAAATAAACAGGTTGAACCAAGGGTCAATAATGCCCGAATGAAAGTAAAACTGCGGCAATAATGATCCGGCATAGGCCAACACCCAAAGTCCGGCAAACCGGTTTCCGTAATTGCGCTTACCAATTGTCCAGATCACCAGCAGTGTAATGATTCCGCCGATGGCATTGGGCAAACGCGCCGCAAATTCGTTAACGCCGAATACTTTCATGCAAAGCACCTGCATCCAGATAAACAGCGGGGGCTTTTCCCAAAACGGCTCAAAGTTGATCTGCACGGTGGTGTAATCGCCGGTCACCAGCATCTCGCGGGCGCACTCAGCAAAATTGATTTCGTCCCAGTCAAACAATTGCGAATCGCCCAGAAACGGGATCACCAATGCCAGCGAAAGCACAACAATGAGCAGCGGAATGGCGAGCGGGTGACGGATCAAAGCTGTGCGCTTGAGGGTAAGTTAAAACGGGTATATCGTTTGGCTACAAAAACAACCAGCACCGCAGTTACCGTTCCGATCACCGATCCGGCCAGCACATCGGCCAGAAAATGCTGCGAAAGGTACATGCGCGAATAGGCGATTCCGGCTGCAAGCAAGAAGAATAAGGTTTGCAGCAGCGGATGTTTTCGGGCAAGAACGCTGAGTGCGCAGAAAAACGCAAATGCGGCGGTGGTATGTCCTGAAGGGAATGAGTTGAAATACGCATTTTCCACAAAAGGCACTTCGCGGATCATGGTGTTCATACCGTTCTGGTGAAACCACGTAATTGGCCGCGGCGTTCCGTCAAACACAAATTGCTTGAGCAGTTGTGTGATGAATGAGGCAACAATGCAGGAAATGGAGGTGATAAGCCCAATGCCGCGGTGCCAGGCAAACAGCAGCAGGCAAAAGATCACGTAAGCAACGCCATCGCCAAACCAGGTCATGAACAGGAAAATATGATCGGCAGCCTCCGACCAATGTCCACTGATGAACAAATGCGCGCCTGCTTTTCCGGTAATGAGCAGAAAAATGATTCCGGCAAGCAGAAAAACCAACCAGGGAAGAAGAAAGTAACGAAGTTCAGCCAGCAGCGAACGGAAATTGACCATAAGGCTACAACTATAACGTACTGCCGAAACAGCGGTTAATAAGTCCCCATTGATTTAATGAGGCGCTGAATTTGTGCCTGCCAGAGCTGACGAGAGGTTCGGATATCATCTTCACCATCACCGAAATCGGTAATCATGAGTGAGATTTCGTTGGTCAGTTCATCGGCCAGAATGCGGAACTCGAAGTAGGTGCCTTCGGGCTTATCCATCCAATGCAGGCGGATAAAGCTGTCGAGTTTGGCGGCATCAATGCGGGCGTGTTGTTTGCTGCCGTCCCAGTTAAAGGTGTAGATATCGTTTTTCAGATCCACATCATCGGCAAACCATTCGGCCAAACCGCTGGGGGTGGTCAGAAAATCGTAAAGCAAACCGATAGGCGCATGGAGCACGAACTCCATTTCAAATTTCCCTTCGGGCTCTTTCTTTTTCACCACTTTTTCGGGTTCAATCGGCTTGTCTTTAATTACGTGCGGATTGATGGTTTCGGTTCTTACGAGGCGTTTTGCACCGGGAGCCAGTTTGCCTTTGGGGCGTTTGTAGTGAATATCGGAAGGCAGAATAGGAAGCTGTTCGATAGGAATGATTTCCGGAATGGGTTCATCATCGTCGGAAGCCGGCTTTTTCGCTTTTTTTCCGGATGTTTTGCCTTCTGATTTTGGGGCTGGAGCAGGTTTAGTTGCTGCAGGTTTAGAGGCGGCAGTGCCTTGCGAAGCCGGTTTTTGTGGTGCGGCAGGTTTGGCAGGAGCCGGTTTTTGCGGTGTTTTGGGGGCTGCGGCAGTTTTGGCCGGGGCTTTTGGAGCAGCCGGGGCAGGTTTCTGCGGAGTTTTAGCAGCAGGTTTGGGGGCGACCTTCGCTTTTGAGGCAGGAGCCGGGGGGGCCGCTTTGGCAGGAGCCTTCACAGCCTTGTTCTTGGGGGTCGGTTTGCTTTTTGCGGCGCCTGCAGTTACTGCGGGTGCGGCTTTCGATGCGGGCGCTGCTTTGGTGGCCTTAGGCTTTCCTGAAGTTTTTCCCGGTTTTGTGGTCGTCTTTTTCGCCATGAATGAATGTGAAACGTATTCTTATAAGTCACAAATCGAGGGGAAAAGTAGAAAAAAAAC
>CALRTD020000335.1:0-5444 GCA_943371015.1 Synechococcus sp. UW140
GAAGGTGATCTCTACTTTGAGCAGATGGTTGATTTTGATACGCGAAAGCGACTTTATCAGCTTCAGTTCGAATCATTAAATGACCTCGAATCATACATCATTGAAGATAAAGATCCTGATTTTTTACCGCCATCGGCTTATGTGCTGAACGATGATCCGTTTTTGCAAAAGAGTGTTGATAAACTCTACAATTTGCAGATTGATCTCAAGCAGATGCGCACCACATCAACTGAGAATAACTTTAACATTAAACTGCAGCTCGAACAGGTTGGTGCATTGAAAAAAAGTCTGCTGATTTATCTCGGCAACTCACGAAAAGCGATTACTGAAAACATTCGCGAAATTGACCGTCAGATCAATAAATACTCTTCTAATATTCAAGAGCTTCCTTACAAGCAGCGCGGACTTACCAATATATTGCGCAAGCAAAAAGTAAACGAAGAACTTTACCTGTTCTTGTTGCAAAAACGAGCCAATACCATAATTGCCAAAGCCAGTATTGTATCTGATGCACGTATTATTGAGTCGGCTCAGTCGGCCGGATTGATGAGTCCGAAGCGCGAAAAGACAATGCTGCTTTTTGTAGGTGTTGGGCTTTTGCTGGCAATAATTTTCGCATTGATCCGAACATTCTTCTTTGAGAAAGTTAATTCAGCTGCCGAGCTGAAAGAGCGCACAGACATCACCATTTTAGGCGAAGTTGGTCTTTACACTTCAGCAAAAGATCTTGAGATCGTGGTTGAGCATGATCCCAAATCATGGCTGGCCGAATCGTTCCGAAGCATTCGCACAAATCTCCAGTACCTCAACAGCGATAATAAGCCCAGCCAGATTATTGTAGTCTCTTCTACTAATCCCGGCGAAGGAAAAACATTTTGTTCTGTTAACCTTGCGTCAATGCTTGCACGCAGCGAACGGAAAGTGATTATTCTTGAGCTTGACCTGCACAAACCCCGTGTTCACAAAGCCCTGAAAATGGATCAGGAAATTGGGGTGAGTACAATTATGCTCGGAAAACACACCATTGCAGAAGCCATTCTCCCCTCCAGTGTAAGCGGATTAGATACGCTTTTGTCAGGCCCATTGCCGCCAAATCCATCTGAACTTTTGGTGACCAAAAAGATGAGTGAGATTTTGGAGTATTGCCGTCAGCATTACGAATTTATCATCATCGACACGCCCCCAATCGGAATTATTTCTGATGCTCAGGTGTTAATGAAAGAGGCAGATGTTTCGCTTTTCGTTCTTAACTGCAACCTGCCTTACCGCGCCGGATTGTCTATTGCCAACGAATTTGCCAAAAACGATCAGATCAAGAATTTCTGCATCATTGTAAATGGAGTAAAACGCCGCAAAGGCCGCTATTACACCAGATACGGCTATCGTTACCGATACGGGTACGGAAACTATGGCTCTTACGGGGATTATGTTGGCTATGGTGATACTCCTGATCCAAAAAACAAATAACATCCTGCTTTTATGGCAAACGTAAATGAGCAGCAGGATAATTCATCGGAACCCTGGACACTCACCATTCGTCCGGGCAAGGGAAATCTTGATCTCCGGCTTCGCGACATCTGGAACTATCGCGACCTGATAAAACTATTTGTAAGACGCGATTTTGTAGCCATCTACAAGCAAACGATTCTCGGTCCACTCTGGTTTTTTATTCAGCCTGTACTTGCTTCAATTATGTACTACGTGCTTTTCAGCCGTGTAGCCGGATTGAAAACCGACGGCATTCCGCCGATCTTGTTTTACATGACCGGGCAGTTGAGCTGGATGTATTTTTCGGAATGCCTGCTCAAAACATCAAATACATTTGTAAGTAATGCCGGGTTATTCGGGAAGGTCTATTTTCCGCGGCTTGTCGTTCCTGTATCCGTAGTTATATCCAATATGCTGCGGTTTATTGTGCAGTTATTGCTGCTGCTGCTGGTAATGGCCTATTATGTTTTTGTAAAAGACATGCCACTGCATATTACACCGGCACTGCTGCTGCTTCCGCTGCTGTTAATTATAATGGCCGGTTTGGGTCTTGGTGCCGGCATCCTGATCTCAGCAATGACTACCAAGTACCGCGATCTTCAGTTTCTGGTAGCTTTCGGCACACAGCTTTTGATGTTTACAACGCCAGTTGTAATATCCGTTCAAAATCTGAGCGACGGTGTTTTTAAAACCATTGTACAACTTAATCCGATGACAGCGGTTGTACAGTTATTCCGGCACGCATTTTTTAATACCGGTGCACCTGAATTATGGCAAATTGCATACAGCGCAGGCTTTATGGTTGTTTTGCTTGTTGCCGGCATTGCGGTTTTTAACCGTGTTGAGAAATCATTTATGGATACTGTATAACCGGCGGCCATGCGAAACGTAATTGAAGTTGATAATGTCTCCAAATCATACCGCCTTGGTGTAATTGGCACAGGAACGCTTACGCACGACCTTAATCGCTGGCTGGCTAAAATCCGCGGCAAAGAGGATCCTTACAAATTGGTTGGCGTGGAAAACAATCGTACTGTTGCCGGCGGACAGTATGTAAATGCACTCAGCGATATTTCTTTTTCAGTTAATGAGGGAGAAGTGCTCGGAATTATTGGCGGAAACGGTGCCGGAAAATCTACGCTGCTGAAATTACTTTCGCGCGTTACACAACCTAGCGAAGGTGAAATACGCATTCGCGGACGGCTTGCCAGTTTGCTGGAAGTAGGAACCGGTTTTCACCCTGATCTTACCGGACGCGAAAACATTTACCTGAACGGCACTATTCTTGGCATGAAGAAAGTTGAAGTGCAAAAGCATTTCGATGAAATTGTTGAGTTTGCCGGTGTTGCCAAGTACATTGATACACCAATCAAGCGCTATTCATCGGGGATGAAAGTGCGGCTTGGATTTGCAGTAGCTGCACATCTCGAGCCCGAAGTGCTAGTAGTTGACGAAGTACTTGCCGTTGGCGATGCCGAATTTCAGCGGAAATGTCTCGGCAAGATGCAGGATGTAGCCGAAAATCAGGGCCGCACAATTCTGTTTGTGAGCCATAATATGAATGCAATCAACCGCCTCTGTACCCGGGGCATTGTTCTGCGTTCCGGTAAAATGGCTTTCGACGGAACTGCTGCCGAAGCGGTAAAGCTGTACGAAGTTCTTAACTCCGATGAACTCAAAGCAGAAGCCTCATTTGCACCGGATCCAACAGCCGATTGTCAGATTATTTCGGCACAACTCTTTAATTATTCAAGCGGAAAAGCTGAACGAAACATCAACATCGGCGAAGCCTTTGGCGTAAATTACAACCTGCAGCTCAATACACTCATCAGAAGCATTCACATGACGATGGTGATTAAAACAGCAGCCGGAGAAATTGTTTTTCTTTCCGACAGGCGAGACGACAGTGAAGCTATTCAGCCCCGTGATCCGGGAACTTATACAGGATCTATTCAAATTCCGAATCCATTACTTGTCCCGGGAACTTACACCATTACGCTCGGACTCATCAATTATGATAATGGCCGCTTTTTTCATGCTAAAGATATTTTAACGTTTACTCTTTCTGATAATGAATCAGCAAGAGCGCAACGCGCCGGGCAAATTTTCGTTCCGCTGAAATGGAATATTGAAAAGGGGGAATAGGAGAGATGACTAGCTTACAGTTGTTTTATTTATTTTATTTGTATAAATAAAAATTTCGCGCAGAGACGCTTTTTCGACAAAAGCTTAAGAGGCGCTAAGCTTGTAGCTATTTTTCTTTGTTTGCTGTGAGTTGATAAAATATCGCGCAAAGACGCAAAGGCGCTAAGCTTGTAGCTGTTCAATAGTTCTCGAAGTTCAAAACTGATCGCATTCATTATCGTTTTTTCTTGCGATAAGACATCTGAAATGAACAGGTCGAACTTTTTATGCGACGCCTTCGCGTCTTTGCGCGATGAAAAATTTTCAAGCAAAGGCACAGACACAGGCGGCGGTGATCGAATTTTTCTGCCGGGATAAGATGCGATTTAGCTGAGAGCTATAACCCGAAAAGTTTTCGGTTGGCTTCGATGTCAGCTGAATTATTCAGATGTGCAGAGGCCAATTTTTGTGCGCTTTGCGACCAGAGTGCAAATGCTGAGTGATCCATTTCGGCAATTTTTTCTATCGCTGCTATCATTGCTGATTTAGCATCCAGCGAAATATCAAAACCAGCTTTTTGCGCTTCAAGATCTCGCCACGGAGTGCGGTCGGAAATAATTACAGGGCATCCGGCTGTTAAGGCTTCCAGAATAACATGACCGAAGTTTTCGCCTCGGGTGGGTAGGAATAATGCGTGTGCTTGTGCGAACTTGCCGGGTAACTCGTCAGGTGCAACTGGTGCATGAAAACGAACTGTGATGTTGGCCGGTAACTCTGCTGCAATTTTCCGGCATTCTTCTGAATAAGCCTCGCTATACACCGGCCCATATATATCAAACTCAATAGTACTTTTTACACTAGCCAATATTCGCAGGGCAAAGTCAATATTTTTCTCAGGTGCAATTCGTGCAACACAAATCAGTTTGAGGCTTCCCGGCGATTTTTCTTTATGGGTGGTGGAAACAGAATTTCGTGCCGAAAGATTGGCCGCTTCTTTTACCACTACATTGCCCAATATAGCCTTGATGTGCTCGGTTTCATGTGCTCCGGTTGAGTGAAACACAATGTTTTTATACAGCCTTGTCAGCTTGGCCATACGCAGAAACAGTTTCTTCTTCAACGCTTTAATAGCCATTGCCGACGGAGCCAGCATGCCTCGTGTGGCAACAATAATAAGGGTTTCGGGCTTTAGCTTCTTGCACAATCGTAGTGGTTCAATTGAAAACCAGCGCGAATAAATCCCATTGATATAAGCAACATCAAAATCGGTGGTTGCAATAAGTGTACTCAGTGTTTCGCGATTGAGCTGCTCTTCGCTGATGTAAAAAACCTGAGATCCGTCTTCGCGATTTGTCCACACATTGGCTGTAATGCCTTTGTAAGGTTCCGTTTCGCAATAATCAGTAATCCGGGTTACTATTTGGAATGAAATTTCATTTCCCTGAAGCTGTGTAACCAGGTTAGCGCACGACTGCACTGGGCCACCGGCTTTAAATCCCGGCCGGTACCAATCAATGAACAGCAATACGCGAATCGGTTTCATAGCTCAACATTGTTTTTGTTCAGCCAATGGCCGAGTACAACCAACGGCCAAACTCTTGACCAGCTTACGTTCGGGTCGCCATTCTGAAATTGTTTCCACAATTGCAGGACACCGTTTTTATTGAACGGTTCGTGTGCCGCAAGCGAAAGCAAGTGAGTTTCACAAAATGTTTTCAGTTCATGCTTCATCCACGATTCCCAGGGCAGCGTAAAGCCCATTTTGGGGCGATGTACAATTTCTGGCGGTAATAAATCGCCGAGCGCATCAACAAGCAGTTTCTTGGGTGTAT
>CALRTD020000336.1:0-5433 GCA_943371015.1 Synechococcus sp. UW140
TGCAAATGCGTGTTGTTGTTATCAGGCCACCGGCGCTTTTTCGTTGCGCAGGTTGTAGTAATGCTTCTCGTCTTTAATCGACGAAGGATTGTTGATGTATGCTTCAAACTCGGCACGGAAGTGACGAATGGCAGAAGCAACAGGCCACGAAGCGGCATCGCCAAGCGGACAAATGGTTTTTCCGTCGATTTTGCTTTGGATATCCCAAAGCAGATCAACATCTTCTTTTTTGCCGTGACCTTCTACAATGCGGTGCAGAACTTTCTCCATCCAGCCTGTGCCTTCGCGGCAGGGCGAGCATTGTCCGCAGCTTTCGTGATGATAGAAGCGGGTAAAGTTCCAGAGGTTCTTTACAATGCTGGTGGTTTCATCCATTACAATAAATCCGCCTGAACCCAGCATGGTGCCGGTTGCAAAACCTCCGTCGGCCAGTGATTCGTAGCTCATCAGGCGCGGCTCGTCTTTTGCGGTTTTCAGGATAAGATGTGCGGGAAGAATCGGCACAGAAGAACCTCCGGCCACTACGGCTTTCAGTTTCTTACCGTTGCGGATGCCGCCGCAGTAGTGTTCAGAGTAAATGAATTCCTCAACCGGCAGGCCGAGTTCAATTTCATATACACCGGGCTTGTTGATATGTCCGCATGCCGAAATAAGCTTGGTACCGGTGCTTTTGCCGATACCGATTTTAGCATATTCCTCGCCGCCCATGTTAATGATGGGAACGGTTGCGGCAATGGTTTCAACGTTATTTACAACTGTCGGACGGCCCCAAACGCCGGAAACCGCCGGGAACGGAGGCTTAATGCGCGGGTTGCCGCGTTTGCCTTCGAGCGATTCGAGCAGCGCGGTTTCTTCGCCGCAGATGTAAGCACCGCCGCCGGGCTGCACATACAGGTCGAGGTCGAAACCTGTACCCATAATGTTTTTGCCCAGAAAGCCTGCTGCATACGCTTCGGCAATGGCTTTTTCGAGGATGTGGTAAACATACATCAGCTCGCCGCGGATGTAGATGTACGATACGTTTGCACCCAGCGCAAAGCTTGAAAGGATCATGCCCTCAACAAGAATGTGCGGGTTTTTCGACATCAGGAAGCGGTCTTTGAACGTGCCCGGCTCCGACTCGTCGGCGTTGCACACCAGATGGCGCGGAACACCTTCGGGTTTGGCCAGAAAGCTCCACTTCATACCAGTAGGGAACCCCGCACCGCCGCGCCCGCGAAGGCCCGACTTCTTCACTTCTTCCACCACCTCTTCGGGCTTCATCTTGAGCGCCTTTTCCAGCGCTTTGTAGCCCCCGTTGGCACGGTAAACGTCTATCCGGTCGATGCCGGCAACGTTAATGTGTTCGAGCAGTAATTGTTTGCCCATAGAGCCGCTGATTTATGCGTTGATATATTTCTTGTCGAAATGTGTTTTGCGCTCACCTTTGCTGCGCAGATCGTTCAGCAAACTGTCAACCGACTCACAAGTCTGGTTTTCGTGATACGTTTCGCCGATCTGAATTACAGGAGCAGTTCCGCAGGCGGCCAGACATTCCACTGTTTTCAGTGTAAACATGCCGTCGGCAGTGGTTTCGCCGTCTTTGATGCCGAGCTTTTTCTCGATGTGGCGCACAATGTCTTCGGCACCGAGCAACCAGCACGGACCGGTGCGGCAAACCTCAATTAAGCATTTGCCAACCGGTTTCAGGTTAAACATCGTGTAAAACGAAGCCACCTCATAAACTTCAATTGGCTTGATGTTGAGCAGGCTTGCCACGTAATCCATAGCAGGCGCACTCAGCCATCCGTCAAATTCCATTTGAGCCAGGTGCAGCAACGGCAGCAGTGCCGATTTCTGACGACCTTCCGGATAACGGGCAATGATCTTGTGCACCAGTGCCAGCGTTTCGGGCGAGAATTGAAGGTTGTTTGTACTCATGGTTATTCTGTTGATTGCAGCTGCAATCGGTTGTTCTCTTTTATGCGTCTAATTCTCCGGCAATAACGTTCATGCTTGACATGGTCAGAATAGCATCCGACAGCATGCTGCCTTTAATCATTTCGGGATATGCCTGATAGTAGATGAAGCAGGGGCGGCGGAAATGCAAACGGTAAGGCGTGCGGCCGCCATCGCTTACAAGGTAAAAACCAAGTTCGCCGTTGCCGCCTTCAACGCAGTGATACACTTCACCGGCCGGAACCTCCGTTTCGCCCATAATGATTTTGAAGTGATAGATCAGCGCTTCCATATTGTTATATACTTCCGCTTTTTCAGGAAGTACAAACTCGGGCACATCACCACTGAACACAGGGTCATTGCGGTCAATTTTCTTGAGCGCCTGTTTAATGATGCTCAGACTCTCCCACATTTCCTGTTCGCGCACCATGAAACGGTCGTAAACATCGCCCTGTGTGCCAATGGGTACAATGAAATCAAACTCTTCGTAAGAACAGTAAGGATTCATTACACGCACATCATAGTCAACACCGGCAGCACGCAGGTTAGGACCGGTAAAGCCATAAGCCAGCGCCATTTCAGCAGTGATCGGGCCGGCCTTAATGGTGCGATCCATGAAAATACGGTTGCGTTCGAGCAGCGCTTCAAACTCTTTCAGCCCCTTCGGGAAGTTGGCAACAAAATCATCAATCTTTTCCCAAACCTTGGGCGAAAAATTACGCTCAAATCCGCCGATACGGCCAATATTTGTGGTAAGACGTGCTCCGCAAATCTCTTCAAATATTTCGTAGATTTTCTCGCGCCACTGGAAGATGTAAAGGAAGCCGGTCATAGCACCGGTATCTACCCCAATTACTGAGTTGCAGATGATGTGATCGGCAATGCGCGAAAGTTCCATTACCACAATGCGCATGTACTGCACACGTTTCGGAATTTCTGCACCAATCAGTTTTTCCATCGTCATGTGCCAGCCCATGTTGTTGATGGGTGATGAGCAGTAGTTGAGACGATCGGTAATCGGAGTGATTTGGTTGAACGGGCGGCGTTCAGCCAGTTTTTCAAAGGCGCGGTGAATGTAGCCGATGGTAGGTTCGGCCTCCACAATAATTTCACCGTCCATTTTCAGCACGTTTTGGAAAATGCCGTGCGTGGCGGGGTGTGTGGGCCCGAGGTTAAGGGTGGTGTACACCTTTTCTTCGGGTTCTGCCAGTTTGCCGATATCGTTTGCGTTCATGCTGTGTTCAGCTTAATATGGTTAACGGCTCAGCGGCCGAACATCGAATCGTCTTTGTCTTCGCGGGTTTGATCTTCGAGCGGAAACTCTTTGCGCAGGGGGAAGAAGGTAATGTCTTCCATATTCAGAATGCGCTTGAGGTTCGGATGCCCTTTGAACGAGATGCCGAAGAAATCCCAGGTTTCGCGCTCCATCCAGTTTGCGGCCGGCCAGAGTGTGGTAATGGTAGGCATAACAGCATCCTGCTCGGGAAAATGTACAATGAGGCGGATGCGTGTGTTGGCCGGCATGTTGTGCAACTGATACATCATGGCTAATTCACGGCCACTGTGATCAGGGAAGTGCAAACCGCAGGCTGTCGTCAGGAAGTGGAAGTTGAGTTGCTCATCTTCCTTCAGGAATTTCAGCACATCATAAATGGCTTCGCGGGTGATGATAAACACCGGGAAGTCGTAATCGATGCGCGAACTCAGCACAGCCTCGCCGAATTTTTCGGTCAGGCGCGCCAGCACGGTATCGTGCAGGGGCTGTACTTTCTGGTTGAGTGCGGTAACGTGTTGTGCAGTATTCATTGGCTAAGCAGCAATGTCTGGCCGCACCTTCCGATGCAACCGGAGTGGCTTTTTATTCGATTCCGTAAGAGTTGAGCAGGGCTTTGTACTCGGCCGAGTCGCGGCGGCGGAACGATTCGTTTTCCACCAGCTCCTGAATTTTGAGAATGCCTTCGAGAATTTGCTCCGGACGGGGCGGGCATCCCGGCACATATACGTCAACCGGAATCACCCGGTCAATGCCTTGCAATACGCTGTAAGTATCAAAAATGCCGCCGCTCGATGCACAAGCACCAACTGAAAGCACCCAGCGGGGTTCGGCCATCTGCTCATACACTTGTTTGAGTACCGGCCCCATTTTTTTAGAAATGGTACCCATTACCATCAGCAAATCGGCCTGGCGGGGCGAGAAGCTGAGACGCTCAGAGCCAAAGCGGCCGAGGTCGTAATGTGAGGCCATAGTGGCCATAAACTCAATGCCGCAGCACGAGGTGGCAAACGGCAGCGGCCACAAAGAGTTTTTGCGGGCCATGCCCACTACTTTTTCAAGCGATGTTGCAAAGAACCCCGGGCCTTCGATTCCGTCGGGTGTTTTTGCCATTTCCAGCTTCGTCCGCGTCACTTCCAATTCGCTCATAGCACAGTCGGTTTTAGTTGGTTTTGCACTGCCGGGTTAGTCTTCCCACTTCAGCGCACCGCGTTTAATAATGTAGTAGAATCCGATGATGAAGCAGGCCATGAAGGAGAACATCTCGATCATGCCCACAACGCCTAATTGTTTGAAGTTAACCGCCCACGGGTACATGAAAATCACTTCCACGTCGAACAGCACAAACAGAATGGCCGCAATGAAGTATTTCACCGAAAACGGTACGCGGGCATTGCCCTGTATTTCAATACCGCATTCAAACGTGTCGAGTTTTTTCTTGGTTTTGCGCTTGGGGCCGAGGAGGTGGGTAACCACAAGGGTGGTTGCCACAAAGCCGCCGGCCACAATAAAGGTGAACACAATCGGCAAATAATCGCGGGCAGAGCCTGTCATAACCGGGTTTTATTAATGCAACAAAGCAGTTAGCAACTTGTTCAAAAGCCACGAAATCCGCACAGGGCGTTTCCGGGCGGGCGTAAAAATACGCGAATAATCCAAACCCGGCGTTAGGTTGAGGTGAAAAAAGCCCCGTTTGTGCCGGAAGGTTAAGGGGGCGGGGAAATTCAAGAGTTACAAAAAGGCTATTGGAATAATCATCATTACGACATATATTTACAAAATAAACATGTTAAAAATTAGACATTTATTTATACGTATGTCAAAAAAGAAAAGGAAAAGAAAAAAAGTCAAACAAAGACTACAACAAAGAAGGGAATACAAGACACTTAGGCGGAAAAGAAAAAAGCAGCGAGCTATATCAATATTTCCTCCAAAACTCAAGGAGCATTTGCTTAAAAGCAGAATAGATGAAATAAGAATAAAGAAACATGAAATTTCGCTTAACACATTTTTGAATGAAAAAGGCAACCCTCCAATTAGTGTCATTCCCGATAGAATTACAATACCAAGTATATTTTCTTTAGAAGAAAATTACAATAGTGTCATAATAGCTATATCAGCCATTCGGGCAGCAATTGTACAAAAGTCGGGGGGGAGGGTCGTTATTGATTTTTCGAAGTGCACAAAAACCAGCTTTTCCGCAGGGGTGCTTCTGAAAATTA
>CALRTD020000337.1:0-5432 GCA_943371015.1 Synechococcus sp. UW140
TCTACGTATTTTTATGATGAGACTTATCTGCGCTGGGCAAGTTTTAGTTCAGAAACGCCTCTCGACAATATGCTCAAACTAAACATCCCTATTCTGCTGATTGCCGGAGGAAAAGATATTTATGGTTCATTGATCATGAATACAGACTATGCTCAAATTGAGTTCATGCGAAAAGGAAAAAACAACCTCACTTATAAGGTATATCCAAATTGCAACCATTTTTTGCAGGACGAGTTGATTGGCACAAATAAAGAAACACTAACAAAAGATCGTAAGCCTGAAATTTTCGCGATGATGTTGGACTGGGCTGGCACAAACAGATCAAAAACAACACCTTCACCGGGGAAAAAATAGCCGGTTAGATACTTTTTAGCAATTCCCGGGCTTGTTCTCACCGCCGATCAGCTGAAAGTTCAACCCATACGCTCACGCGAAGGTTAGATTAAAATTAGTCGGTAAAAACAGGTTTCCGGTCGGAAATTGAAGCATAATTTTCATTTTTCAGCCTAAAACCTTGTTCATATCCTGTTAATTTGTGTAGTTTTGCGACCTTTCCGCAAAAAAGTGGGAGCCTGATGAAAGCACTGAAAGAATTTGAGATACCTTTTTCAGGGTTAAAGGATGGCAATCACAGCTATACGTTTGAACTCGGTAATGCGTTCTTTGAAGCGTTCCCGTATAGCGAAACTGAAAACGGAAAGGTGGATGCACAGCTTGAACTGTTCAAGCGCCCCGATATGCTTACGCTTGACTTTACCTTAAATGGCGAAGTAGAGTTGATTTGCGACCGGTGCGGCGAACAGTACAACCAGACCATCAGCGGCAAGCAACAGCTTATCGTGAACCTGAATGCCGACAGCTACAATGATGAGGATGACCTTATCACCTTGCCGGCCTCAGCGCACAGTATTGATACAGCGCATTGGTTCTACGAGTTTGTCATGCTGCTGCTGCCCGCAAGGCGTGTACATCCTGATCATGCAGACGGCACAAGTGGTTGTGATCCGGAAATGCTGGCCAAACTACAAGAACTGGCCGCCCCCGAAACACCACCCGCCAGCGAAGAACCTTCGGATCCGCGCTGGGATGCCCTCAAAAACCTGAAATTAGATTAACAACCACAATACCAATACTTTAAACAACTCAAAGTCATGCCAAATCCAAAGAAGCGCCATTCCAAGAGCCGCCGCGACAAGCGTCGCACTCACTACAAGGCTGATGCTCCGAACGTATCGATCTGCACAGTGACTGGTGAAGCTCACCTCTGGCACCGTGCCTACTGGCACGATGGCGCCCTCTATTATAAGGGCAAAATGGTGATGGAGAAGAAGGACTAATCCTGATCTCCCACATGAAAATCGGGATTGACATCTCAGGCGGCGATTTCGCACCCGAGGCTCCTCTTGCTGGTGTCGCCCTTGCCTATGATGCGCTGCCTTCTGGTGTGCGTTTGGTGCTGATCGGCGATCAGGATCAAATCAGCAGCGGACTGGCGGCCATCGGTTTTGATGCCGGACGCATTGACATTGTGCATGCGCCTGAAATCATTGGCATGGACGAGCACCCGGTTAAGGCATTCTCTCAAAAGCCCAACTCCACCATTTCGGTGGGCTACAAGCTGTTGAAAGAAGGCAAACTCGATGCTTTTGCCAGTTGCGGCAACACCGGCGCTATGCTGGTGGGTGCCATGTACACCGTTAAAGCTATTTCGGGTGTTATACGCCCGTGCATTACAACCGCCCTTCCAAAAGAAGAAGGCGGTTTTAATTTATTGCTCGATGTTGGCAGCAATGCCGACTGCAAGCCTGACGTGCTGTATCAGTTCGGCATCCTCGGTAAACTTTATTCGCAACACGTTCTCGGAAATGCAAATCCGAAAGTTGGATTGCTGAATATTGGCGAGGAAGCCGAAAAAGGAAATCTCGTCAGCCAGGCCGCACACACCCTAATGAAAGACAGCCGCGACTTCAATTTCGTTGGCAATATCGAAGGGCGCGACCTGTTCAGCAATAAAGCAGATGTAATTGTTTGTGAAGGATTTACCGGCAATGTTGTACTGAAATTTGCCGAATCATTCTATTCCGCAATCCGCACCCGCGGCATTGAAGACGATTACTTCAACCGTTTCAATTACGAAATTTACGGCGGTACCCCCATTCTGGGAATCAACGGAAATTCGATCATCGGACATGGCATTTCAAGCCCTGAAGCCATTAAGAATATGTTGCTGCTCGCACGCGATGTTGCCGTAGCACAATTGCCCGAAAAAATCAAACTAGCCTTCTGAACAACATGAAAATCAGAGCTGCCATCACAGGTATCGGCGGATATGTTCCGCCAACGGTTCTCTCCAACCTGGACCTCGAAAAGATGGTGGACACCACCGACGAGTGGATCATGGCCCGTACCGGAATCCGCGAACGACGCATTCTCCGCGGCGAAGGTCAGGGCAACTCAGTAATGATTATTGAAGCTGTTAAACAACTGTTGGAGCGGAAAAATCTGGATCCGATGGAGATTGACATGCTCATTGTAGGCACTGTTACTCCTGATCACGTATTTCCTGCTACTTCAAACATTGTAACTGCGGCACTGGGCATGAAAAATGCCTGGGGCTTTGATCTTTCAGCAGCTTGCTCCGGATTTCTTTACTCGCTGGCCACCGGCGCGCAGTTTATAGAAACCGGTCGCTATAAAAAAGTTATTGTTGTAGGTGCCGATAAAATGTCGGCCATCATGGATTATACCGACCGTGCCACCTGCGTAATTTTTGGCGATGGCTGCGGTGCGGTACTGCTCGAACCTTCGGAAGATGAAAACGGCATTCAGGATTTTATGCTCCATGCCGACGGAAACGGGATGCAGCACCTGCACATGAAAGCCGGAGGCTCAGCTTATCCGCCCACAGCCGAAACGGTCGACAAGAAAATGCACTATGTGTATCAGGAAGGTCAGGCTGTTTACAAACATGCCGTTTACAATATGGCAGAAGTATCGGCTAATATCATGGCACGCAACAACCTCAAGTCTGAGGATGTAGCTTTTCTTCTTGCGCATCAGGCCAACAAGCGCATTATTGACGCTACCGCACAACGCATGGGTGTTGGTCCGGAAAAGGTGCTGATGAACATAGAACGATACGGCAATACCACTTCCGGCACCATTCCGCTGCTGATGTGGGATTACGAAAAACAACTGAAAAAAGGCGACAACCTCATACTTTCTGCCTTTGGCGGAGGCTTTACCTGGGGTGCCATTTACCTGCGCTGGTCTTACGACACACATTAAACTTTCGGGCAGTAAAAGTCAGTCCTGTGCAAACAGGTGATTGATTATGCGCCGGAAAGTATATATTTACCCTCCCAACATTAGAGAACCTACTTAAAACGCACGCAATGAAACTGAACGAAATCCAGGATCTGATCAAGTTCGTGTCCAAATCAGGGGTCAGCGAAGTTGAACTGGAAACGAAGGAGATTAAAATCGTGATTAAAACCACGAACGGCAAACCCGCCGCACAAGCTCCTGTAGTTTATCAGCAGGCTATGCCGGTTGCACAGGCTCCCGTGGCTGTTCAGGCCGCTCCTGCTGCCGAAACCAAAGCTCCTGAAACCAAACCCGCTGCCGACACTGCTGCCAATCTGATCACCATCAAATCACCCATGATTGGTACATTTTACCGCTCACCGGGTCCTGACAAGCCTTTGTTTGTGAATGTAGGCGATGAGATCAAGCCGGGTAAAGTAACCTGTATCATTGAGGCCATGAAGCTGTTCAACGAAATCGAAAGCGAAATCAGCGGCCGAATCGTTAAAGTGTTGGTTGAAGATGCTACTCCTGTTGAGTACGATCAGCCCCTGTTCCTTGTTGAACCGGCTTAATCAGCCAAACGATAAATTTAATTTCTCAGTAGGCGGCTTGCTCATTTGCAAACCGCAACTGTTTACGGTACACATACCACATCAGGTGTGCAGTCCGTAATAACTACTTATCTTAATGCAAGCAACGCATGGCAAAAGATAAAATGTTTAAGAAGATATTGGTGGCCAACCGCGGCGAAATAGCCTTGCGCATTATTCGCACCTGCCGCGAGATGGGCATTAAAACGGTTGCTGTTTATTCAACTGCTGATAAGGATTCACTGCACGTGAAATTTGCTGACGAAGCCGTTTGTATCGGACCTCCGCCCAGCAAAGATTCGTATCTCAACATCCCCAATATTATTGCGGCTGCAGAGATCACCAATGCTGATGCAATTCACCCGGGTTATGGCTTTCTGTCTGAGAACTCAAAGTTCTCACGCATTTGCCAGGAACACAAAATCAAGTTCATTGGCGCTACTCCCGAGCAAATTGATGCAATGGGCGATAAGTCGAGCGCCAAAGACACCATGAAGAAAGCCGGTGTGCCATGCATTCCGGGCAGCGATGGTCTTCTGAAAGATCTTGAAGATGCCAAGAAGTGTGCGCCAGAAGTTGGCTATCCGGTAATCATCAAAGCCACTGCAGGTGGCGGCGGCCGCGGTATGCGAATTGTTTGGAACGAAAACGAACTTGAAGCACTCTTTGAATCCGCCAGCAAAGAGGCTGAAGCTGCATTCGGAAACGGCGCGCTCTACATGGAAAAATACATTGAAGAGCCCCGCCACATCGAAATTCAGATTGCCGGCGACCAATACGGAAAAGTTTGTCACCTCAGTGAGCGCGATTGCTCTATCCAGCGCCGTCACCAGAAACTGGCCGAAGAAACACCTTCGCCGTTTATGACCGATGAGCTGCGTGAGCGCATGGGCGAAGCCGCTATTAAAGCCGGTGCCGCTGTGGCTTACGAAGGCGTAGGTACTGTAGAGTTTCTTGTCGACAAGCACCGGAATTTCTACTTCATGGAAATGAACACCCGCATTCAGGTTGAGCATCCGATTACCGAAGAGGTAATTGATTACGACTTGATCCGCGAGCAGATTTTGATTGCAGCAGGTGTTCCCATTTCAGGCAAAAACTACTATCCGCAGCTGCACGCAATTGAGTGCCGCATCAATGCCGAGGATCCGTTTAACGGTTTCCGTCCTTCGCCGGGCAAAATTACAGTACTGCACACTCCCGGCGGGCATGGAGTTCGCGTTGACTCGCACATCTATGCCGGCTACACCATTCCGCCGAACTACGATTCGATGATTGCAAAACTCATCACCATGGCGCAAACCCGCGAAGAAGCTATCGCCAAAATGCGCCGCGCACTGAGTGAGTTTGTTGTGGAAGGCGTTAAAACTACAATTCCATTTCACCTGCGCCTGATGAACGACGAAAATTTCGTGAAAGGCAATTACACCACCAAATTCCTTGAGTCGTTTGACTTGAGCGAGTAAGTTGGTTATATGGTTAAAACTTAAATCGGCCGGTTTCTGAAAAGAAGCCGGCCGATTTTGTTTGTGA
>CALRTD020000338.1:0-5418 GCA_943371015.1 Synechococcus sp. UW140
GGCAGTATTATTAATGCCATCCTTTCGGCATATCCATCGATCTCGCCCCGGCTACTATTTATTATTTCAGGTGCAGCCGACGAATTAACCGGGTCGTTTTTGCGGCATCCAGTCCAGAATATTGATCCCAGAATTAGCGCAAAGGTGGAGATAAACAATTGTGCTTTCATAACAGTGAGTTTTAATTTTTTATTCAATAAAATTATTTAATGAATAGTAAAAAGTCAATTAATTAGTGCTTATTATTTTTAATATAAAAAGTAATTTCATATTTGTTTTAAATATTTGAAAACGATTATTTCTTTTGCCGACAATCATTTTTACCCTAGATGAACTGTTTTCGCCACAAAAACAATTTTGAGGTGAGTTCGTGTAAATTTCAGTTATAACGGGGGGATGCCGCGCGGCGGTTCAGGCCAGACACTAAAAAAGCCGCATACCCGAAAGTATGCGGCTGAACAGACGTTCAAACCTGTTACTAAAGCGCCACCCAGTTAATCGGCATAGTGCCTTGATTGAGCAGGAGGTAGTTTGTTTTTGAGAAGTGACGGCAGCCGAAGAACCCGTTGGCCGAGTAGGGCGAGGGGTGAGCGGCTTCAAGCACATGATGCTTGGTCATATCAATGAGCGGCTTTTTGTTTTGAGCATGGCGCCCCCAAAGGATAAACACAATGCCTTCACGATGTTCAGAAAGCGAACGAATAACAGCATCGGTAAAAAACTCCCAGCCTTGACCCTGGTGTGACGCAGGTGAATGCGCACGAACCGTAAGTGTTGTGTTGAGGAGCAGCACACCCTGACGTGCCCATCCCGAAAGGTCGCCCGTTTTCGGATAAGGAACATTCAGGTCTTTCTGCATCTCTTTAAAAATGTTTACCAATGACGGCGGGTGCTTGATGCCGTTGGAAACCGAAAAGCAAAGACCATTGGCTTGTCCCGGACCGTGGTAAGGATCTTGTCCGAGAATCACAACTTTAACCTCTTCAAAAGGAGTTTGGTTAAAAGCGTTGAAAATCAGCGGACCGGGGGGATAAACAACGTTTTGTTGCTTTTCTTCGGTCAAAAATTGTTTCAAATCCTGAAAATACTGTTGGTTAAACTCCTCAAACAGTACTTCTTTCCAGCGCTCACCAATTTGTGGTGATGCAGGCTGCGCAGCAGTGTTGCTCATAATATGCAGCGTAAACTTAAATGGTTAATGAATGAGTATGATATGATTAAAAAATTCTAATTCCGGTACAATGAAGTTAGCAAATGTAACGTTTTCAATTTGTTAATAAAAAATCTTTTTAAAAGTGTCTTCAAAACCTAACTTAGCACAGTATTTGCCGTAGAAAGGGCAAAATAAACTGAGAACCTCTCATTCAACACATGAAAAAACTGACCTTTATCCTGGCTCTGGCGCTTATCGGTAGCGTATCAATGGTATCTTGCAAATCAAAAGAAAAGTGTGATGCCTATAAGAGCAGCACTGCTCCCGCCAAGAAACGCTCTTCGTATTAAAAAGTACTCTTCAATTGCGGACTGCATGCCAAACATGCAGTCCGTTTTGTTTATTATGAAGCTTATTCCTCTTGAGCAAGTTGCTCAGCTGTCACTTCTTGCAGAATCAGCCAGCCCGGTGCTTATTTTTAAGCACAGTACACGTTGTTCCATCAGCTTAATGGCTTGGGATCGATTAAAACGTGGCTGGAACGAAAATGTAGAAGAACTCCCGGTTTATTACCTTGATCTACTGAACTACCGCAACATTTCAGCTGAAATTGCTGAGCGGTTTAATGTTCAGCACGAATCTCCGCAGGCATTGCTCATCAGCAACGGGCGCTGCATTTGGGAGGCTTCGCACAATGCAATTTCGGTGCAGGCTGTTACAGAAGCACTTCAGCAGGCCTGATGCCTCTTAGTTCCAGTTAAACGTAATTACCTGCTTCAGGTCAGGATGCAGACTGAGTGCTACCGGGCAGGTATGCGCTGCATTCATCAGCATTTGTTTTTCCTTGTCGGTATAAGGCCGCGCCGGCATTCCGAATGTAACATGCACTTCCGAAACCCGGCGGGGATCCGAAGCCATTACTTTCTGAATACTTACCGTAGTTCCGTCGATATTCACATTGATGCGGTTGGCAAGAATCCCCATAATCGTAAGCATACAACTGCCCAGCGAAGTAGCCAGCAAGTCGGTAGGAGAAAAAGCCTCGCCGCGGCCATTGTTATCGGGCGGAGCATCTGTAATTATAGTATTTCCCGAAAGTTCGTGAACGGCACTTGTACGAAGCTGACCGTTGTAAGTAATTGATGATGTAGCCATAAGCGAAGAAATCTTGTCGGAAACTGTTTGCTGCCGTTTATGAGTTCTGTATAACCGGTTGCATAAAGAACAGGCATTTGAAACAGTTTCTTTGTATTTTTGTTTTAGTGATGTAAAAGTACACTGAAAACATGCGTAAGCTGCTGTCTGCTTTTTTTCTTTTTTCTGCCTGTTCGCTTGCCGCGCAGGAACCCGCACAGCAGCCTGTGGTAAACGCCAACGCTAATATTTACGATGAAGTAGGAGCGTTGTATCGCTACGAGGAATGCGGTGGTGTAATTATCCATTCCAACGGCTTCGGGGCTCAGTATCAGCGCGGGAAATTCCTCACCGGCTATTCAAAAGCATTCTGGGAAATACAGTTTGCCAGCTACCGGCATCCCAAAGAAGTAAAAGCCGAAAACCCCGGTTTCGATAACAGTAAAAGCTACTTTTACGGTAAACTCAACAGTCTGTTCATTCTTCGGCCGGGTGTTGGCTATCAGAAAGTAATTTACACAAAACCCCGCCAGCGCGGAGTCGAAATCCGCTACACGGCTTTTGGTGGTTTTAGTTTGGCCTTGCTCAAACCGGTGTATCTGATTATTGCCCGCGATGTGCCCAATCAAATCCGATACGAACCGGTTACCGAACGCTACAATCCGGATGAGCATTTTGCCGATAATATTATTGGTCGCGCCCCGTTTGTACGCGGACTCACTGAAATTTCGGCAATTCCCGGTATCTATGGCCGTGCCGGATTAAATTTCGAATACGGTATGCTCGATAACAAAACCCGCTCACTTGAAACCGGAATTTGTATTGATGCCTACCCTAAAAAAGTGCCTGTAATGGCTAACGAACGCAACAGCCGCGTGCTGGTGTCGGTGTACCTGAATTTTTCCTATGGCCGAAAGTGGTACTGAGGAAAGAAATGAGAAGAAAGCTATGACCACAATTACTGCAGCGTCCGCAACCGAATCACGTATCAAAAAGCCCGATTGGCTTCGTGTAAAGTTGCCTACCGGAGAAAATTACCTCAAGGTGCGCGGGCTTGTTGACAAGCATAAACTGCACACCATCTGCGAAAGCGGAAACTGTCCGAATATGGGCGAATGCTGGGGAGCCGGCACAGCCACATTTATGATTTTGGGCAATATCTGTACCCGCTCCTGCGGATTTTGCGCAGTAGCTACCGGCCGCCCCATGCCGGTTGATGAAGGCGAACCCGAACGCGTAGCCGAATCAGTAAAGCTGATGGGCGTTAAGCATTGCGTAATCACATCAGTTGACCGCGATGAACTTCGCGATGGCGGCTCTATTATCTGGGCAAGAACAATTGAAGCTATCCGCCGGGTGAGTCCGGGTACAACCATCGAAACGCTGATTCCTGATTTCAAAGGAGAGCGTGAAAACGTTCAGCGTTTGATTGATGTAATGCCCGAAATTGTTTCGCACAATATGGAAACCGTGCGCCGTCTTACACGTCAGGTTCGCATTCAGGCCAAATACGACCGGAGTCTGGACGTGCTCAAACAGCTTGCCGAAGGCGGTTGCCGCACCAAGTCAGGCATCATGGTTGGATTGGGCGAAACACGCGAAGAGGTACTGGAAACCATGGATGATTTACGAAAAGTTGGGGTCGAAATTTTAACAATCGGTCAATACCTTCAGCCCACGAAGAAACATCTTCCGGTACTCGAATTTGTGCATCCTGATACGTTTGCTTTTTACAAGCAGGCGGCAATGGAAAAAGGTTTCAGATATGTTGAAAGCGGACCTTTGGTTCGTTCTTCCTACCATGCTGAAAAGCATCTTTAATTTGTTTTTTAGCCCGTTCGTATGGTGCTGAACTTCATTTATTTGCATATTTGTTCATCCCCAAAAACACATCCCCGTGTTTAAGTTTTACAGCTCATTAGCTGTAAAATTCGGTACAGTTTGGTAAAGCAGGTGAAAAAACATACTTTTGGAAACTTGCTGAAAACCGATCTGACCAAAGTAAAAAAAGGGAACAATAATTAATCGAAAGTCAATGAAACGAAACAGACTCATGGTTGCCGGAACCGGCCTCGCTGCGGCGGGTCTGGCACTGTTTGCATCATTCACCGTTCTCGACGGAAATGGTTCTAAATACCGCCCGTCAGCAATTGTACAACTGAACAGTGAGCATGATCTCGAATCTCAGGGAGCGGCTGGTGCTGCCCTCTGGCGCTTCAACCGCATGCAAGATGGCAACGGTAATCTCGATCTCGATGAAATGCTGCGTATTCAGCAACTTTCATCAGCATCTTTCTCCGCACAGCGCAACAGCAATACCTCAGTAACTGCTGTAGGCTGGAACGAACTCGGTCCAGATAACGTTGGTGGCCGTACACGCGCCCTGCTTATCGACCGCAACAACACCCAGCACATGTTTGCCGGTGGTGTAAGCGGCGGACTTTGGGAATCATTTGATGGTGCCAATAACTGGGTAGAATGCGCAGGTTTTGATGCTATCCCCGATGTAAATATTAACGTAGCCAGTATCGCGCAAGGTTCAGACGGAGCAATCTATGTAGGAACCGGCGAAGGTCTCTATGGCCAAAATACATTTAACGTATCAGGTTCAGGTGCCGGTGGTTTCCTCGGCGGTGGTATGTACAAGTCAACCGACGGCGGTGCATCTTTCTCATTGCTCACAGCAACAAAACCTGTAACTGCAAACTCTTCTACCTCTGTTTGGGCCGCAATTAACAAAATTGCTGTACACCCGAGCAACTCGCAGATGGTTGTTGCAGCTACAAACAAAGGTATCCGTATCTCTAACGACGGTGGTCAGACATGGACAGCTCCCAGCGGATCGCTTGGTACTGCAGGTTCTACCGACGTTGACTTTGGTTCAGACGGATCATTGATTGTATGCGTTGCCGGTCGTCCGCACCGCTCAACCGACAACGGAGCTACATTTACCAACCTTGGTAACTCTCCCGGCTTCCTTACCGGTGCCCTCGTTCGCGTTGAAATTGGTATTTCAGCTCAGGATCCCAACTGGATTTATGCATTTTGTGCTGCTTCTAACGGATCACTCGCTGGTGCGCTTCTTTCCATCGACGGTGGTGCTTCATGGAATTCAATTGCCGGTGCAAGTT
>CALRTD020000339.1:0-5417 GCA_943371015.1 Synechococcus sp. UW140
CGAATCTCAGTAATCAGGAAATTGTTGATTATCTGCAATCGAAAAATAACGAACGGGTCTGCGGACGTTTTAAAAAAGAACAGGTCAAACCAACTGCGGCAATTGAAATTATTCAACTCAAAGACCGAAACAAAATCTGGAAGCTTCAACAATTTGCGGCTGCTCTACTGCTTGCTTTCGGATCTATTCTGTTTACTTCTTGCAATACGAGCGTGTCAAAAACAAAAACTACAACAACAACAAAAGAAAGAATTACTGGTATTGTTATGATACCAACTGAAATGCAATATCATGAGGAAAAAGAATTGAGAAACGATACCGTAAAAAAGACTACACAGAAAAACACAACTTGCGAACAAAGTGAAACAATATTGATGGGAGACACTATTCTTCCGGAAATTATAGTTGGTAAAATTGCTTACCCGGAGCCGGTTATTGATACGGCAAATCAGCACGAAGAAATAATGAAAGGGGAAGTTCAGGACATCAGTCCAAAATAATAACTCGTATTATTCTAATACTAAAACAACCACGCCCGGACAAAATTGTCCGGGCGTTTTCAGTTACTGAAGCTGCGGGGTTTTACAGCTTACAGATTTCGCACAGTTTAAGCGCGAACTTTACCTGTGAATTGCTCCACATCCATAGAAACGAGTTGTTTTGTTTCGAGGCTTGCAGCGGTGTACACTGCGGTAATGTTCAGCTCAACATCACTCACGATTTCGAGGAAACCGATCATGAGCGGTGCATCGGGGTTAATACCGCCGTAAAGCAGTTCCTGCAGGCGTGTGCAGTCGTCGAGTGTAGCGGTATCAGAAGGAAGCACGATTGAATCGAACGCTTCGGGCTTCACATAGCGTGGCTCACGGCCAAGCACTTCACCACGATCAACAAGCGGGAGCACATATTTCTGAACACGGGCTTCTTTGCTGTTGTAGTTGTGAATGTTGATTTCGGTGGCGTAGAATCCGGGACGAACCGGTGAATCTTTGCGCTCGAAATCCTGAATACCGCATACATACTTCACGCTGTAAACGTAGCGTTTGCAGGATGTGCAGGCGGGAACAACAATGCGCACCCGTTTCTGGGCAACCACAACTCCGTCGATCACCACATCAAGTGTTCCGAAAAACTCCTGATCTTTTTCGGCGCATTTTACAACGCCTGTGAACAACACACCAAACGGCAGTGTGTAATCGCGATCACGAACCAGCGGACCATAACCGGCAGCAGGATCAATTGAAGTTACAAACGGAATGATTCCACCTGTTGGCACAACACTCACATTGTTGATTGTGTTCACCGCAGCGGTTACCAAATTAACAATCGTGGTTACAATTGTTGAAGGATTGATACCGCTTACAGACTGACCACCGGTTGCACTTGCAATGTTGATTGCCTGATTCGGATTTCCGTTTGAGGGGCAGGAAGCAGGATAGCTTGTGCTTATCGGATCCGGATCAAGGTTGAGTCCGTTGCCGTTTACACTGATGGCAAGAACAGCAATGTTCTGCGCAACAAGTTTGCTTGTAACAAGCGACTCAGTGATGTTGTACGGCAAGCCGGTCATGGAAGCGCAAATCGGATCGTGACCCGGGGCATCACCAAACCAAACGATAATACGTTTTGAATTTGCACGCCAGCCAATACTTGTACCCGGAGCCTGCGCCAGTGCATCAAGCGCAAACAACTGACCTTCGGGAGTATCATTACCGCCACTGGCTGTCCAGTTGTTGATCGCTGCAGATACAAGCGCAGTATTCGTTGTAAGCGACTGCTGATGCTGGAAGAAATACGGATCCAGATTGTCTTTGTAGTTACCGGCACCAAAAGCGATGTCGATACCAAGACCTGTGAGTGCGCTGAAAATACTTGCAGCACCTGTTTTCACAGCATTCAGGTATGAACCCATTGAACCGGTTGTATCGGCCAGGAAATAAACGTCGGCACGACGCACACCTGCTTCTTTGGGAATGAATACGCTAAGTTTTTCGGCAAGTGTTTCACCGGGACAGAGGCGAATATCATTCACAGAAGGTGTGATTGTGATTACGGTGTCGGCATCAATCGGATCGATCGGACGTACAGGAGTTGAATCAAGATAATCAGCAGCAACAATACGGGCAAGGTCAGACAAACGCTCTTCAGCGATAGCGCCACCTTCAGCATTTACAAGAACCGTTGCAGCGGGCATGTTAGGCTGATCAACCGAAACTGCACCAAACTGGTAGATCGTATCCACAAAACCGGGAAGCTCAAGAGCGCGGGTTTCTGTAAGGATGATGTTTCGGGTTTTCAGTTTATCGGTGAGCAAACGCACAGCGGTTTCCTGAGCAGCTGCAGGCGCAGCGCCATCTTTCAAAAATTGTGACATGAAAAAAAAGGTTTAGGTGAATAAAAAACAGTAAAACAATTGATTTAATTAACCGGTTTTACTCTTTCCTCCTGCAGTGAGGTGTTACGCGTAACAAGTATCAGATACAAGACAAATGTACTACATTTTACCCCCCTTTGTCAAGTGTTTGGGTGATAAAATAGCGCTTTTATTGATAATTTTAACGTTGATTATCAACATTATACACAACTATCTCATTACCAAACTTAATAAAATAAATCACCTATAAAAAGCCCTGAAATCGACATTCAGAACGCCTTATTCACCGAATTAATTTTCAATTATGCGTTTTCTGATAAATCAGATTAGTTCTAAAATAAAATCAATCCGACAACTTATTTCTACACCATTCAGCAAGTACCTGAAATAGCCTGTTTCTGCAAACCTGTACATCTTTATTTCGCGTTTCATCGCTCCGAAAAATTTACAGACCTTAGTACCTGTTTATGCAGCAATCATCACGACCCAAAATTGCGTTCATTACTGTTGATGATCCGCGCGACAAGCGTTCGTGGTCGGGTACCAATTATTTTTTGTTGCGCACAATTGAGCAGTATTGCGGCGATGCAGAAGTACTTGGACCATATACTCCGCAGCCGCAGAAGTTTTTTGCACAGGTGTTTAATGAGTTTTCGCTGCGTGTTTTCGGGAAGCGATATGACTACCGGCATTCAGCCATGTTCAGGCGCGCGCTGGGGCGTTATTTCAGCCGCAAACTTCGCAACAAACATTATGATGCTGTAATTGTTTCGGCATCCAATGCGGCTGCAGCCGGACTGCGTACAACATTGCCGGTTATTTACATTAACGACCGCAGCATTCCGGGCGCAATCGGCTATCATAAAATTTTACAGCAGCTCTGGAATTTTTCGCAGCACCAGAGTATTGAAACCGACCGGCTTGCCATTGAACGCAGCACGCATACCATTTTCTGTTCACAGTGGGCGGCTGATTCGGCATTGCTGCACAAAGGCATTGCAGCTTCCCGCATACGCATCATCCCTTTTGGCGCTAATCTTGAAACAGATCCGGGCACTCCTGCTCCGCTCAACTTTCCGGCGAAAACTGTTAAGTTGCTTTTTGCAGGTGTAAACTGGGAAGACAAAGGCGGTCCTGTGGCACTCGAAGCATTGGAAAAACTGCTTGCAGCAGGAGTTGATGCCGAACTTACTGTTTGCGGCTGCACACCGCCGGTTGAGCACACACACATGCGCGTACTGGGCTTCCTCAATAAAAATATTCCGGCCGAGTTTAATCAGTTGCTGCACGAATTCCGCACGAGTCACTTCTTCCTCCTTCCTACCCGCTTTGAAGCCTACGGATTGGTATTTTGCGAATCAGCAGCTTACGGGCTTCCGGTACTGGCTCCCGCTACCGGCGGCATTCCGACTATCGTAAAACACGGAGAAACCGGCTTCCTGCTGCCTCCGGATGCATCAGGCGCTGCTTATGCCGAAAAGATACTGGAACTGATTGCTGCGCCTGAAAAATGGCAGGAAATGCGACAACATGCCCGCCGCCGCTACATCGAGACGTTAAACTGGCAAAGCTTTGCCGTCGAACTCAATAAACTGCTGCCGCGCTGCAGCAACTAAAAACCGATCCGCTCTGCTGTTGGTGTAAATCAATCGCGAATCTTGTTTTTCGCCAATTCATCGAAAGCTGATGCCAAAATCATCCGCCTGTACAGGATTTTAACCGGTTTTCACCTTCCAACCCCTTATAAATGCTCAATTTGTCGCAGCAAACGTACCTAATCGTAAATTTGCAGCATGATATTACCTATTGTTGCTTATGGCGATCCGGTTTTGCGCCGGGTGGGCGATGATATAGATGCTTCTTACCCGAATCTGAAGCAACTCATTGCCGATATGTTTGAAACCATGTACCAGGCCAAAGGCATTGGACTTGCTGCCCCGCAGGTTGGAAAGTCGATCCGCCTGTTTATTGTTGACGGCGCTCCGTTCGGAGAAGATCCGGAAACTGAAGAAGAAGAAATGCTGGGCAGTTTCCGCAAAATTTTCATCAATGCCTATATTCTTGATGAAGAAGGACAGGAATGGAAATACAACGAAGGCTGTCTGAGCATTCCGAAAATCCGCGAAGATGTATTGCGCAAGCCCACAATTCGTGTGCGCTGGCAGGATGAAGATTTTCAGGAACATGAGGAAACATTCTCCGGCATTGCAGCGCGCATTATTCAGCACGAGTACGACCATATTGAGGGCAAACTGTTTACCGACCGCATCAGTCCGATGCGCCGGCAATTGCTGAAAAACAAACTCAATGATATTTCGCGCGGCCGTGTTTCGGCTGATTACAAAATGAAATTCCCTTCTAAATAATTTTGCACATCATCCCCGCTTACATCAATCAGCTTATGAAAAACCTGACCAAATTTACCGGCATTGCAGCCGCTGCGGCGTTGATGAGTTTTTATACTTCGTGCTCATCATCTACAGAAAAAAAAGACAATAAAGACAGTCTTGCCACTGCCGCCAAATCTTACGAAATGTATCTCGCCAATGCGAAGAAAGCCGATTCTACATTGCAAGCAGATACAACCTTCAACTCGCGTACAGCGCTGGAAGCATTGAAAGTCTATACCGATTTTACAACACTGTTTCCTAAAGATACACTCACCGCCGATTATCTGTTTAAAGCCGGACAATTGGCCCAGTCGACCGGCAACTTCAAACAAGCTGCATTGTATTATGAAACTGTTTTGGACCAGCACACCGGCTACAGAAACTATGCTTTAGTTTGCATGGCTGCCGCAGAAAATTACCACAGCAATTTGACGAATGAACCCAAAAGTGCTGCCCGCGAAAAACAGTTGTATGAGTTTGTGATTTCAAAATACCCCGAAACAAAATATGCAACTGATGCCAAAGTGCTGATTAACTACATTGGCAAATCAGACGAAGAGCTGCTCAAAGACATTGAGAAAAAAGCTTTGCAGAACAAAAAGTAATCGGGCTTTTTGCCCTTACAGCGCCGCATCATGGATAAAACTGTGATG
>CALRTD020000340.1:0-5413 GCA_943371015.1 Synechococcus sp. UW140
TTAACCTGCATTTACAGAAATGATGGAGGAAATCAATTTACAGATATTGCTCCCCAAAATAATATCATTCAGTTTGGTATGGGTGATACTGACTGGGGTGATTATGATAATGATGGAGATCTAGACTTAATTATTTCAGGATTTTGTCAGGTATCACCGTACTGTAATACACGGATATACAGAAACGATGGTTCTGATGTATTTACCCTTATGCCCATAACCAATATTGCTGGGGTTTATATTGGTAAACTTCAATGGGTTGATTTCGATAATGATGGAGATCTTGATATAGCAGTGATAGGTACTGATATTAATGGTGTTTCAATATGTCGTATTTACAGAAACAATAATGGATCCACCTTTACGATAGTTAATAATTCAGGTATTATTGATTTGGGTTTTTACGCAGCTATGGATTGGGCCGATATTGATTTAGATGGTGATATGGATGTCTTTTGTGAGGGATTTATAGGGCCAGGTCAGTTAACATCCTATTTATATCTGAATACTGGGAATGGAATATTTATTAGTATTCCTCACCCTTTTATAAATGTATATTTTGCTACTGTAGAGTGGGGAGATTATGATAGTGACGGAGACCCTGACCTTCTGCTAGCAGGTTATGATCTTTTGCCCGATAGTTTTCCTACAACCAAAATTTACCAAAACGATGGCAACGGATCATTTACAGATATTCAGGCGGCTATCCCCGGAGTTTTTGATGTTATTGCATCGTGGGGTGATTTTGATAATGATGGGGATCTGGATGTATTACTAGCCGGAGATAGTGTATATGTTCAAACCAACCAAGGGTTTTGCAGACTATATTGGAATATGGGTAATAACCAGTTTGTATTATCAAGTGAGCAGTTTTCCAGTGTGAATGACGGATCAGCAGATATTGGAGACTATGATAATGATGGAGACCTTGATTTTCTTCTTGCCGGATATGATGGATATTCCGGGTTTACCATGCTTTACGAGAATACAATAACAAGTCCCAATAACCTTCCAGCATTACCCACTGGGTTAATTTCGGTTGCCGGAAACGGATCACTTACAATGACTTGGAATCGCTCTTCTGATACAGAAACTCCATCAAATGGTTTGTCCTATAATATTATTCTTGGAGAAATTGCAGGAGGGAATGAGGTGGTTTCTCCTCACTCTGATCCGTTTACTGGACAAAGATATGTGCATGCGGTTGGAAATGCAGGACAGGACACTACTTGGGTAATTTCTGGCTTAACAACTGGTACTTACTATTGGAGTGTTCAGGCAATAGATAATTGTTATGCTGCTTCTGCTTTTTCTACCTATCAAACTGTTATGGTAACGAGTATTAATGAGATTCGTAATTATGTAAGTTCCGAATTGTTTCCCAATCCATTTCAGTCAGAAGCCCGCTTATCTTTTAGCTCTGTTTTACCAGAAGATTCACGATTGGTGATTATTAATTCTACATCACAAGTTCTTAAAAATAATCAGGTGGGTAATATGTCGCAGATAACTCTTACTTCAAATGATCTTCCTACCGGGATGTATATATACATGATATATTCAGGTGGATTAATCTTATCAAAAGGGAACTTTGTAATACAATAGTTATTGGGTGAAAAAATGCTCAGTGCGTTTTCACAAACTTGTTTAAATCAAATCCCGCACCTCCATCAACGCAAAGCCCAGCAAATTTTGCCCACGCCATTGAAATGGATTTTTTGCTTTCGGATTTTCGCGCCCAAGACCAATCCCCCAGATTGCATCCATCGGACTGGCTTCCACAATTACGTTCTTCCCGGTTTGAAGCAGGAACGCATTCATATCAGGATGCTGAGAAAACTTAAGCACATTGCCTTCTTTCACAAACTCATATTTTACATCATCCCAAACCTGAGGATCAAAATTTTTCACTGCACGCCCCAGTTTTTTAGCTTCAGCAGGTGAATCTGTTTTAAATAATTGTTGCAATATTTCCTCATCACCAAAAGTCCGGGCTTTGCAAGCCATCATCCAATGTTCGGCTGTAGGATAGGAAAGATTTTCATGTACAAACGGAGCCGGATACCATTGGCTAAAACAAGTCTCGGTTATTGGTGAGAAGATTTTATGTCCCCAGAAAAACGAATAGGAATGTTGTTTGCCAGAACTCAATTCATTTTTCAGCCAATCTAATGAGTAGATCATAAATTATGCAGCGTGATTTTAGAGTTTTACACTCAACACTCAACACTCAACATTAAATCAGTCCTCTGGCTTTCAACTCCAAATACTTATTAATCGTATTCACGGTAAGGTTTTGCGGAGCCGTATAAACAGCATGAATACCATATTGCTCAAGTTCCTTAACAATTAATTTTTTCTCCCACGTAAATTTCTCGGCAACGGTTTTGTAATAAATTTCCTGCACACTTTGCGGACGTTCATCGAGGAAGGAACGCAGTTCGGTATTTTCAAAAAAGATAACAACCAATAAATGATCTTTTGCTAACCGACGCAGGTATTTGAGTTGACGCTGCATACTGCTCAGGCTTTCGAAATTGGTGAAGAGCAGGAGCAAACTGCGTTGTGTGAGTTTCTGCTTTACGCTCATGTACAGGCGCTCGTAATCGCTTTCGAGGAAGCCTGTTTTTGCGCCGTAGAGCAACTCCATAATTTTGTAAAGTTGCAAGCCGCGCCGTTCGGGAGCAAGCGCCTGATGTATTTTATGCGAGAAGGTAATAACGCCGGCTTTGTCGTATTTCTGCATCGCAATGTTTGAAATAACAAGGCTGGCGTTAATCGAATAGTCGAGCAGCGTCATTTCTTCGAAAGGCATTTTCATAACACGGCCCATATCAATCAGCGAAACTACCTGCTGCGATTTCTCGTCCTGATAGGTGTTCACCATGAGCTTGCTGCGCCGTGCCGATGCTTTCCAGTTTACCGTGCGCGGATCATCGCCGGCAACGTAGTCTTTGATTTGATCAAACTCCGTATTCTGTCCGCGCCGGCGAATTTTTTTGATACCTGCTTCCGTTAATCGGTTTGAAATCGCTAAAAGTTCAAACCGGCGCATCTGAATAAACGAAGGATACACCGGCACATTCTGTTCCTGCGAAAATTTGAAACGGCGCTCGGTGAGTCCAAGCACAGTAGCCACATACACATTTACTTTTCCGAACCGGTATTCGCCGCGCTTAACGGGACGCACGCGGTAGGTGAGTTCGCGCACGGCGCGAGGCATGAGCATAAACTTAAAACTCAGATCGCGCGCCTGAAATTGTACCGGGAGTTCGTCAACCACAACGCAACGCATCGGCATCGGGTAACGGCTTTCGATTGTAATTTTTACATCGTTTTGATCGCCGTTCGAAAGTTTGTCCATCGTAATGCGCCGCGCACTGATGCCTTGCGCAACGCTCCACACTAAAATTGTATCAAGCACCAGCACAGCCGGAATGGCAATGAGCACAATTTTTGCAACAGGCAACAGCGCGGGGAAGAAATACGCCAGCATAGCCAGCGCAGCCAACCCGAGGCAGAGTGCAAAAAAGCGCCCTGTGAGGTAAAATGATTTTATGAAATTGATGATGAACACTTCGCTGTTTCAGATTCGTGATTAACGGGGCACTTCAACCTGCTGAATGAGTTGCATCACCACATCGCGGGCGGTGGCGCCTTCCATTTCTTTTTCAGGGGTAAGCATTACGCGGTGTTGCAGCACAGGAACAGCTACAATGCGAATATCATCAGGCGTTACAAAATCGCGGCCCTGCATCGCAGCCATGGCTTTTGAGGCGGTAAGAATAGCCAATGATGCGCGCGGTGATGCACCAAGATACAGCGCACTGTTGTTGCGTGTGCGGTTTACAATTTGTGCGATGTAGTGAATCAGGTTCGGCTCAACATGCAGCCCGAAAACCTTTTCGCGCAATGCCTGAAGCTGTCCGGCACTCAATACCGGTTTTACACTGTTCAGATCAATTACATTTTTGCGATTGTGGAAATCGGAAATGATGCGTGTTTCGTGCTCAAGCGACGGATAGTCGATTTCGAGCTTGAACAGAAAGCGGTCTAACTGTGCTTCAGGCAAACGATAGGTGCCTTCCTGCTCAACCGGGTTTTGTGTAGCCACAACAAGGAACGGACGATCAAGAATGTAGGTGTGCCCGTCGATTGTAACCTGCCGCTCTTCCATCGCCTCAAACAAGGCCGATTGTGTTTTGGCAGGAGCACGGTTGATCTCGTCGATCAAAACGATATTGCTGAAAATCGGACCGCGGTGAAACTCAAATTCCTGCGATTTTACATTGAATACGCTGGTACCGGTTACATCGCTCGGCATCAGATCGGGCGTAAACTGAATGCGCGAAAATCCTACCGACACCGTGCGGGCCAGAAGTTTTGCGGTGAGCGTTTTGGCTACACCGGGCACACCTTCAAGCAGTACGTGACCGTCGGCAAGCAAAGCGCAAATCATCAGATCCACAATACGATCCTGTCCCACAATAATGCGCCCGATTTCGGTACGCACATCGGCCACAGCCTGCTGAAGATCGGCCAGCGGCAGACGACTCTGGAAAAACGGGTTAGGCGTTTGTTCGTTCATGTCGGTTTATGAATTAATAGGTTCGGTTATCGTTTACTGTTTTGGTTAAAATCCCAGATCATCTGTTCCAGCTTTCGCAGTTCGGTATCACTGCCGCCCTGCATAGCACGAAGCTGAGCGATGAAGCCAAACAACTGCATCACCTGCGCATAATTTACGCCCGATAATCCGGAGACTTTTTGCAGAAATGGTTCATCAAAAACGGTTGTCTGCACATAAAAGCGGGAGCGGACAGATTCCAGAAAATAACTTGCTTTTTTGTTGATGATGTCTTGTGTATTGCCTTCGCGGTAATACAATGTGCCTATCGTTTCAACAAATGCAAGTGTTGAATTTACAAGCGGCTTAACTTCCGGAACAGCCCGCTGGCGGCGCTTTCCGCGGAAGAGCAGGAGCAATGCGCCGGTTACTACAAGCACTAAATAAGCTAGTTTGAGCGCCGGCTCCGACATCAGAAAACGCCGTGTATCATTACTCTCGCGAAGTCCGTCTTTGTAATGCTCGTCCCAAAATGTTTGCTGAACAGGCAAATACGACATGGCTTTGAAACCATAAGACGATGTTGCCGAATCAGCCATGTAATAATTGGTAAAAGCTTTGGGAATTGTAAGCAGCAGGAACTCGCCCTTGCCCCATTTTACACGAATAAAATTGATGTTGCCGTAGCCATCGCGACCAAGTGCCGTTGTGTTTTTGTCATTCGCAAATTTGAAAACGCGATGATTGTATTCTTTGTCGAAAATATAGTCGGTTGATTTTTTGAGATTCGGATTCAGGAAATTGACAAAACATGCTGTGTCGATTCTTTTTGGGTCATCAGGATTT
>CALRTD020000341.1:0-5413 GCA_943371015.1 Synechococcus sp. UW140
GTGTTGAAGACCATTGCTGTCCCGAAGATGCAAACGCAGCTATTCCAACAATCGACGCTAAATGCTGTCTGCTTCAGAATTACAGCATTGTTACCGATCAGTATCTGCAAGCACAGCAGGTATTGCTAAAAGCACCGATCTGGATTTCAGCACCGCCCAGCATCAATTTCACGTATACACTTGAACCGGCCGCACCGGCTTCTTCTGTTCAGGTTTGCAGCAAACCGCCTCCGCATCCATCGCGTGTTCTGCTGCAGCTCCACCAAACTTTTTTGATTTAACAACATAATGTATTGAGCTTGCTGCAAAACTGCGGCAGAATTTTTCTCGTTATACATTAACTGTTAATCATGCAATTCATCCGAATAATCATTCTGTTGCTATTGCCGTTTGCACTTCACGCTCAGGAGTCGCTAACCGGCAATGTTTACAGCAAGTCTGGCCCTGTACCCGGTGCTTCCGTTTTTTGGGAAGGCACGGCAAAAGGCACAGCGGCCGACAGCGCAGGCAACTTCCGGCTGGTCTGGCCCGATAGCTTTCCGGCTATACTTCGCGTTTCAATGACCGGTTTTCAGCCACGTGTGCTTAATTTCACCGGCAAGGATCCCGCGCAAATCAGTGTTGATCTTTTGCCGGCCAACTCGCTCACAACTGTTGTTATTGAAGAGCGGCTTCCGGCCAGCCAGTTCTCCACACTAAGTCCGATTTTTGCAGAACGCATTACCAGCGCCGGACTGCTGAAAGCCGCCTGCTGCAATCTTTCCGAAAGCTTTGAAACAAACCCATCTGTTGATGCAGCAGTTACGGACGCCGTTTCGGGAGCGCGGAAAATTCAGATGCTCGGACTTGATGGTGTTTACTCACAAATTCTGTTCGAGAACCTTCCGCTCATCCGCGGGCTTTCGGCTTCTTACGGGCTGGGCTATGTGCCGGGAACATTCATCAAAGGCATACTCATTACCAAAGGAACAGGCTCAGTACTGAACGGCTACGAATCGGTTTCCGGTCAGCTGAACATTGATCTGCTGAAACCCGAAGAAGGTGCCGACCGTTACTTTGTCAACCTGTATGCCAACCAGCGCGGGCGTTACGAGGCTAACGTGCATTTCAACAAACAACTGAACAAAACCTGGGGCACAACACTGCTCATGCACCACAGCCGGTTGAAACAGCGCAACGACCGCAACAACGACGGGTTTCTGGATATGCCGGTGTATGAACAGTACAACGTAATGAGCCGCTGGAACTGGGTACACAAAAATAAAGTTGAAGGACAGTTCGGCATTCGTGCTATAGCAGATGATCGCAGCGGTGGACAGTTTTTGTTCAACAAAGCGAATGATTTTGGCACAACCAATGCATGGGGAATGGGCATCAATAACCGGCAGTTGGAGTTCTTCAACAAAACCGGTTTTATTTTCAAGAAGCCCGGTCGCAGCATTGGCACTATGTTTTCGGCACGCTGGCATGAACAGGATATGTTTTTCGGGATGAAAACATACAACGGCGAACAGCGGAGTTTATATGCCAATTTGATTTGGCAGGATAATATCGGCGATGGGCGTAAGCATGCCTACAAAGCCGGTGCAAGCATGGTGTTTGACGAGTATCGCGAGCTGTTTAATGATTCGGCTATTTTCAGACCCGAATCAGCTCCCGGTATTTTTGCCGAGTACACCGGACATCTTACCTCACGCTTCTCTGTAGTTGCCGGTCTCCGCGCCGACTGGCACAATGTAGCCGGTTTTCAGCTTACACCGCGTATGCACGTGAAGTATGACATTACTTCAAAAACAGCATTGCGTGTTTCGGGCGGAAAAGGATTCCGCACAGCAAATATCTTCACCGAAAACAGCGCCATTTTTGCAAGCTCACGTCAAGTAAAAATCGACGGGCCGCTCAATGCTGAAATAGCCTGGAACTACGGCGGAAGTTTGCAGCAGAAATTCAAACTCGGACAAGAAGCCCTGCTGATTGTAGATTTCTTCAGAACCGATTTTGTGAATCAGGTCGTAATGGACATGGAAACAACCGGCCTGCTGAAGTTCTACAACTTGCAAGGCGCATCGTATGCCAACAGCTTCCAAACCGACCTTGTGCTTGAACCGCTGAAACGACTCGATGTGCGCCTTGCTTATAAATGGTACGAAGTACGCACTACTTACAGTGGCTCACTGAAATCGCGACCGCTGGTTCCTACGCATCGTGCTTTTTTCAATATCGGATATGCTACAAAGCACGACCGCTGGAAGTTTGATGCTACCGCAAAATGGATGGGGCAAAGTCGTTTGCCGAATGTATCCACTCATGCACATCACGGCGAAACATCAGACACAACCGGCGATGCATTTTGGATATTCAGTGCTCATGTGCTAAAAAACTTCCGGTTGTTTTCTGTGTATGCAGGATGTGAAAACATTTTCAACTTCATGCAGCACAATGCTATTCTCATGGCCGATCAGCCGTTCAGTCCTGAGTTTGATGCATCACTGATTTATGCTCCAATGGATGGTCGCATTATTTATGCCGGTATCCGATTCTCAATTAACTAAACACTCAAAAAATAAAAACAATGAAAGCCATTTTCAAAAACTCACTGCTCGTGTTGCTCTTTATCAGCGGCACAATTCTGCTTCAATCACAGCGTCCGGCCGACAATGCCGAATCTGCCAAAATTGAAATCAAAACAACTGCCGAGTGCGAAATGTGTAAAACACGCCTCGAAAAAGCAATGAACCTTACCAAAGGCATCGAAAGTTCATCGCTCGATCTCAAAACACGAATTCTGACCGTAAACTACAATCCAAAGAAAATCACACCTGCAAAAATTCGCGACATCGTTTCACGCACCGGTTATGATGCTGATGATGTGAAAGCCCGTCCCGGTGCTTACAAACGCTTGCCTGAGTGCTGCAAAAAGAACGGCATGAGTGGTGGCGGCAGTTGCGAAGGGAAGTAATTTTATTCACTTAAAAAGAGAGCAGCTAAAATTAGCTACTCTCTTTTTTTATTGCCTGAATCATAAATCAACTTTCCCGTTCTACCACTTGACACTGGCGAATTTCAGATCGTATATTGCCCAAAAAAGTGCGTGAATTTTTCAGTTTATATATTAGAATGTGCCGACAGTAAACTTTACATTGGTGTCACCAATAATCTTTCGCGCCGCCTTTTCGAACATCAATCAGGATCAAACCCGAAAGCTTATACCGCAAAGCGTTTACCGGTAAAACTTGTGTATGCCGAACATTTTCAATACATCGACAAGGCGATCAGGCGCGAAAAGCAAATTAAGAAATGGTCGGCTCAAAAGAAGCGGGCGTTAATTGATAATAATATAGAATTGCTGCGTGAGCTTTCGGGGTGCAGGAATGGGTCTGTGGCGGTGCCCTTGTCTTCTCTCGGCTCCGCTCGAGATGACAAGGACTTCTAATTTTTTTTAAACTTTTTTGTTCTCTTGTTTAAACTGCAATGTGTTTATCCTTTGGATAAACACATTGCGTTGTCCAAGAAAGCTAACTGGAATATATTTATCCTTTGGATAAATTAGATTGCTTTTGTCTCCTCGAACTTGCTAGACTGCTTTTGTCACCTCGAGCGGAGCCGAGAGGGGGCGAAAGTTACTCTACAATCTCCGCCAATTCCATCCACCGCAACGTCTTCTCCTCCAGCTCACGTTCAAGTTCCGAAAAGCGTTCCGAAAGTTTGCTTAGCTCCTGATGATCTGTAATTACCGACATTTCAGCCGTAATCTTTGCTTTTTCTTCTTCCAGCTGCGGAATGCTTTTCTCTAATTGCTCAAACTCAAATTTTTCTTTGAACGATGGTTTTCGTTTTGCGGTGGTTGCGGGTTGTGCAGTTGGTGCGGCTTGTGGTTGGGTTACTGCAACTGGTTCCGGAATGCTATTTTTTGATTCCGAATTTTGGCGGCGGGCTGTTTTTTCCTTTTCAATTTGTTTTTCGCGCCATTGGGTGTAGTTGCCCGGAAAATCGCTGATGATGCCGCTCCCTTCAAATACGAACAGGTGATCAACCAATTTATCCATGAAATAACGGTCGTGCGAAACAATGACTACACAGCCGGGGAAGTCTTGCAGAAAATCTTCGAGTACGCTGAGCGTTAAAATATCAAGATCGTTAGTAGGCTCGTCGAGAATGAGGAAGTTGGGATTCTTCATCAAAACCGTGAGCAGAAACAAACGCCGTTTTTCTCCGCCGCTCAGCAGCGATACATAATTGTAATGCGATTGCGGAGCAAACAAAAAACGCTGCAGCATTTGCGATGCCGAGAGTTTGCTGCCGTCGGCAAGCGGAAATACATCAGCTATGTCTTTTACAATTTCAATCACCCGCTTATCGTCGGCAAACTGAATGCCCTGCTGGGCATAGTAGCCAAACACAACCGTTTCGCCGGTTTGCAGCTTCCCGCTGTCGGGCGGCTCAAGGCCCATTACAATGTTCAGCAGCGTCGATTTTCCGACGCCGTTTTTACCAACAATGCCAATTTTCTCGCCGCGCTTAAATGTATAGTCGAAGCCGTCGAGAATAAGTTGTTCGCCAAACTTTTTGCGGATGCGAATGAGTTCCAGAATTTTTCCGCCGAGACGTGTCATTTTCACCTGCAGCTGAAGCTCCTCATCGGGCTTGCGACCCTTGGCTTTTTCGGCTACATCGGTAAACGCATCTTTCCGGGCTTTGGCTTTTGTACCGCGGGCACGGGGCATTTTACGTACCCATTCCAATTCGCGGCGATACAGGTTTTTGGCTTTGTCGAGCGCACTGGCATCGGCGGCTTCGCGTTCGGCTTTCTTTTCTATGTAGTACGAGAAATCGCCATCGTAGCGAAACAGCTTTCCGTTTTCAAGCTCAATCACTGCATCGCATACGCGATCTAAAAAGTAGCGGTCGTGTGTTACAAGCAGCAGTGTGCGTTCGCTGTTGGCCAAAAAACTTTCGAGCCACTCAATCATGTCGATATCGAGATGGTTGGTGGGCTCGTCGAGAATCAGCAAGTCAGGGGCCGACTGTATCAACTGAGCAAGAGCAAGACGTTTGCGTTGTCCGCCCGAAAGTGTGCTAACTGGTTGTGTAAGGTGCTGAAATCCGAGGCGACCGAGGAGCGCTTTTAGCTGCGATTCATGATCCCAGGCTTGAAGATGATCCATTTCTGCCAGAGCAGCATCAAGGCGACTCTGTGCAGCTTCGCTGTGATCGGTTTCGCTTTCTTCGAGTGCAGTTTCATAAGCACGGAGTGCGCGCAGCGCGGGCGTATCGCCAAGCACTGCAGCCTGAATAACAGTAAGGCTTTCGTCGAACTTTGGATCCTGATCCAGGAAGCCAACAGTAAGATCACGGCGCATACTTACAATGCCGGTATCAGGCGTATCGCGGCCTGCAAGGATATTCAGCAATG
>CALRTD020000342.1:0-5391 GCA_943371015.1 Synechococcus sp. UW140
CGCAGTTACGGAAGCAATGATGAAAAGCCGCGCCGCAAGTTCGACGACGAGAAACCCAAACGCAGCTTCTGAAACATCGACGAAAAACCGCGCCGCAGTTACGGAAGCAATGATGAGAAGCCGCGACGCAAGTTCGACGACGAGAAACCCAAACGCAGCTTCGGAAGCAGCGATGAAAAACCGCGCCGCAGCTACGGAAGCAACGATGAAAAGCCGCGCCGTAGCTATGGGAGCAACGACGAGAAACCGCGCCGCAAATTCGACGACGAAAAACCGGCACGCAAATCGTACAACAACGACGAGGAAAGCAGCTGGGAGGTTTTTGACGACAACCAATCGGCCAGCGACTATGTTAAAAAAACAGATCGCCCGGCATTTAAAAAGTCGAAAGGTGCGCCCTCAAAATATGCAGAACCGGTTAACGGCAGTTTGCGCCTGAACCGCTTTATTGCCAACACAGGTCTCTGTTCGCGCCGCGAAGCCGATGAACTTATTGCCGCAGGAGTGGTAAAAGTGAACGGTAAGATTGTAACGGAACTCGGCACAAAAATTTCAGCTTCAGATACCGTTCACTACGGCGATCAGTTGCTGCGCCGCGAGCGTATGCAGTATGTACTGCTCAACAAACCCAAAGACTTTATCACCACCACCGACGATCCGCAGGAACGTAAAACTGTGCTTCAGCTGGTGAGTGATGCCTGCAGTGAACGCATTTATCCGGTTGGCCGTCTCGACCGCAACACAACCGGCTTGCTGCTGCTCACCAACGACGGAGATCTGGCCGAGCATTTGATGCACCCGCGCTACGGAATCCGCAAAATCTACCATGTAACGCTCGATAAAACGCTGAATTCAGAAGATTTTGCCGCTATCGAAAACGGCATTGAACTCGAAGACGGCCCAATCAAAGCCGATGAGCTCAGCTACGTAGGCGAAGGCGGAAACAAAAAAGAAGTAGGCATTGTCCTTCACTCAGGCCGCAACCGCATTGTACGCCGCATTTTCGAACACCTCGGCTATCAGGTTGTTGGTCTCGACCGCGTAGTATATGCCGGTTTAACCAAGAAAAACCTCCCCCGCGGCCGCTGGCGCCACTTAACAGAAGAAGAAGTTGGACACCTCAAAATGAACACCGGCTCCGGAACCAAAAAAGTAAAAGCTACAGCACCGGGGTATCGCAAAAAGAAAGCAGAGTAAAACAGAGTGAGAAACAGAGCGAGAGCGGTATGATGTAAATCTCCGCTCTCGCTCTGTTTCTCACTCTGTTTCTCACTCTGTTTCTCACTCTCATTCCCCGCTTTGATTTAACAGCAAACAAATGGCACGATAAAGCTGCGGATGTTCGGCAGAAAACCGGCGTGGTGTTTCAAAAAACTGTTCCATACAAACGGCAAAAAACTCTTCCAGATTGGCAGCAGCATACTCACGCAGATAGTCGTTATCGTTGTTTATGTTGCGGAAAACCGGAAGCGCTTCTTGCTCCCAGAGCGGAAGATACTGTTCAAAAATCTGATCCTCTCCCCCGCCCTTTCTTCGGTTGAAACGCAGGGCATGCGCCATTTCATGAATGCCGAGATGTCGGTTATCATCATGTATCTCAAAACTCTTTTTGAGGGTTTTCCAGCTTAAAGCGACAATGCCGTTCGGGCTCGTAGAGCCTTGCATTGCCTGTGTACCATTGTTCAGCACAAATGCATCAGGATAAAGGAAAACCTGATTGAATTTTTCAGGCACATAATACGTATGCCCGAACGTTAGCTTTATGCACGATGCAGCAACAAGCGCCCGCATCTCCTGAGTTACAGTTAACCCAAGACGGCCCTCAATTTTTACCATTTTCAGGTAAGTATGAACCCGGTAAATAAACTTCTGCTTATTTACTGAACTCAGCCGCCGGTAGTATTCAGAATGCTTTTCAAGCAGAAGGTGATAACCTCCGGCAGTTGGATCATCAGGGATAATTGTTTTTGTTTCCCGGGGAATACTGAAAATCCATACTCGCTGACTACGCAACAGGCGTATCACAAGTCCGCCAAGCCCCAGCACCGCCAGAAAAATTGTAAATAGCTTCATTCATCAGGGTTATGTACATCAACAGGCTTTACGCCTTTTTCAGAAACTCCGTCCGCAGCACTAAAGCCTGCTTGTTGACCCGGGCTTCCACCTCATCGGCATCATCTGTTAAGCGAATACCTTTAACCATAGTTCCGCGCTTTAACACAGTAGAACTGCCACGAAGTTTAAGGTCTTTTATCAATGTTACATTATCACCATCGCTGAGGAGGGTTCCGTTACTGTCTTTAACTTCCATGGTTGTTGTTTGGTTTGGTGCCGTAAAGGTAAATAAACAGAGCGAGAGCGGAGAATGAGAGCGAGAAACAGAGCGAGAGCGATATTGATGCGTACATCCGCTCTCGCTCTGTCGTCGCTCTCGCTCTCTTTCTCCGCTCTGTCATCGCTCTCACTCTGTAGTTCTCGCTCTGATTTATAAACATTTTGCATTTCATAGTTTTCGGATTTTATACATTTCTGTGTCTTGCTGCGTTTTAGCTTTGAGATTGCAGAAAACTGCATCGCCGCGATGGAAACAACAGCTACAAATACCGAAAAACCGAAACGTCCATGGTGGAAACGTTTGATCCGCTTTTTTGTGTGGACGGGCGCTGCTGTTCTTGCGCTGCTGGGTATTGCCGTGCTGATGCTGTTTGTTTTTGAAGATGATATAAAGAAATACATTACCGGTGAAGCCAATAAACACCTCAACACAGTTGTATTTATTGATCCGAAAGATATTTCGCTCACCCTGTTCAGCAGCTTTCCCGATGTTTCTCTTGAATTTGAGCATGTAAAAGCACTTGATGCTTTGCCCGACGAAAAACGCGATACCCTTTTTCGCGCCGAACGGGTTGCACTTTCGTTCAGTTTGCTCGATTTTTTTCGTGAAAACTATACCGTGCGCGATGTGGAAATGGAAAATGCGGAAGTTGATCTGCGTATCGACAAGCAGGGACGCGACAACTATCATTTTCTCAAGGAATCAACAGACACCGCGGCATCAAGTCCGGTTGAATTTGCTATCGAGCATATTGGTTTTGAGAATGTAAATATTCGCTACCACAACCAGCCGGCCGGAGGAAAATACGAAGTGCTGTTGCGTGAAATGAATTGCTCCGGCGATTTCAATACTGAACAATATCTGCTCGAAACCGATGCCAGCTTTGTTGTGGGCGAACTCCGGCAAGGCAATGTCTCGTACTTTGCCGGCAACAACGGAACACTGGCACTTTCGCTGCAAATTAACAATGCAGCATCTGTTTACACCGTTCAAACCGGCAAACTCACCGTTTCCGAATTTGCCCTGCAAGTTACCGGCTCGGTTAAAAACAGTGGTACAGCTCCGGATCTTGACCTGGCAGTAAACGGCAGCAATATCGACCTCGGCAAAGCACTTACACTGCTGCCCGAAAGCTGGCAAAACGATATTGAAGGCTACAAAGCGGGGGGCGAATTTTATACTGATATAACCATTAAAGGTCCCGTTTCAGATTCGCTTGCGCCTGTGGTTGAGGGTAAATTCGGAATCCGCAGCGGCGGTTCGCTGAGCCGCGACGGCAGCGGAGTTACCCTGCGCGACATTTCACTCAAAGGCCTGTTCAGCAGCGGACGCGGGCGCGACGGATTTGAACTTTCGGAGTTCAGCGGAACCACCGGCGTAAGCAAATTCAGCGGCAAATTTGCCATGGATGGTTTTTCCAATCCCGCTTATTCAGCAGCAGTAACCGGCAGCATCAGCCTGTCTGAAATGCAGGAACTCCTGCAAATCGATACCATCGAAAAAGCTGCCGGAACCGTTGAACTCCGCATCAGTGCATCAGGCCGCCCCGGAAAAGGAAGCAAACTAACCGCTGCCGATTTCAGAAACTTTAAAACAAGCGGCGAAATGCAGCTCCGCAATGTAGTATGCCGTCTCAAAAACAGCAGCCTCCCGGTCGATAGCATGAGCGGTTCACTTGGCTTCGACGGCAATAATGTAGCTGTAAACAGCTTCAAACTGCGCTCAGGCAGCAGCGATATTCTGCTGCAGGGTAAAGTGCGCAACCTGCTCGGCTATCTCTTTACCGAAACCGAAGTGCTCGACATTACCACAACGCTGCGCTCTGAACTCACCGATCTGAACGGACTGCTTGCCTCTCCGGAGGCTCAAACATCGGCAGCCGATACAACCTATAACCTCGAACTGCCCAAACGCATTGCCGTTTCACTCACCACACAAATCAATCAGATAAAATTCCGCAAGTTCGAAGCCCGCGAATTTCGCGGCGAAATAAAACTCCGCAACCAACGCCTTGTAGCCGATCCGGTTTCGTTCTGGACAATGGACGGTAAAATAGCAGGCAGCGGAATGATTGACGGTACACGGGGCGACTCGTTGCTCATTACCGGAAATGCACATACCGAACGCGTAAACATCAATAAGCTTTTTGTGCAGCTCGAAAATTTCGGACAAACAACCTTAACCAACGAGCACGTTCGCGGCACACTTACATCAGACATCAACTTTGCCTCGCTCTGGGGTAGTAATTTGGTGATGAATGAAAAGAAACTCTTTGCCGAAGCCACAATAACACTGGAGCAAGGTCAACTCATCAATTTTAAACCGCTCGAAGAACTCTCCAGTTTCATCAAACTCGATGACCTGAAAAATATTCGGTTCAATACGCTGACCAACAATATCAATATCCGCAACCGCATCATCACCATTCCCGAAATGGACATTAAATCGAGCGCTATTGACATCACCATGTCGGGCACACACGATTTTGATAATGTAGTCGATTACCACATCATTGTTGGTCTCGATGAACTGCGTGCACAGAAGGTAAAGAAAGCCAATCCGGCCAACGCAGAACTTGGAATTGTTGAAGAAGATGATGGCGGGCATCGTACCAAATTATACATCCTCATGAGCGGCCCGCTCGACAATCCAAACATTCGCTATGATTCAAAAGGTTTGGTGCGCGGCATTCGCAGCGATCTGAAACAGGAAAAACAATCGCTCAAAAAATTATTGAACGAAGAATTTGGCTGGTTTAAAAAAGACAGCACCCTCAATCAGAAAAACAACAGCGGCAATAAACAACCCAACAAAACCGGCGAAGACGGCAAATTTATTATTCGCTTTGAAAAAGGGGAGGATGAAGAGGCGCCGCCTGATGATGATGACTATTGATCGCGTTAATGAAGGTGGTGTTATTGGATGATGAAAAGGCCAAATCAAAAAAGGTATTTTTTCGTAGTTGCATCATTATCAGGTTTCTGTAAACGGTGTATCTTACAGCCTAGATTCCCGTTTATACAAAAACCATACACATGAAACACACGCTACTCACA
>CALRTD020000343.1:0-5377 GCA_943371015.1 Synechococcus sp. UW140
TATGTCTTCATTCCCTCTTCTTATTACTGTTCATCAATTAAAAACAGAATTGATTCAAACCTTGTTTTGAAGCAAAGCAGCAGAGGATACAGAACAATAAAAGCGCCGATAGTTTTCACTACCGGCGCTTTGTTATTTTATCGATCAGCTTGATTTAGTCAGCTACTTCAATCATTTTGAAGGGCACATTAATAATGGCCTGGTAATCTTCACCGGCTTCGAGCATATCTTCATCATCCTGCTCGTAGTACCAGTTAATGGTAATTTGGCTGCCACCTTTGGCAATTGTTTCCAGCTTTTTGAATACATCAAGAATACACTTTGATGAGCTGGTGTTAAAATACTCGAGTTGAATATTTACGCTGGTTGATGCAAGCGGCTTTTGCGCATAACGCTCCAGATGCTCCACAAGCGGCTTGTAAAATTCAATCGAATTCTCGGGAATTGAGCGTCCCTTAATTTCGAGCATCCCTGTGTTCATGTCGAAATTAATTGTGGGCGTTTTCGGTGTTCCTTCAATTACGATACGTTCCATGTTCCCTGCTGCTAAAATGTTTATTGTGCAATTTTAATGTTCAGGCTGAAAAATGAATGCTGATCATCAATCTGCATGAAATGATAGTTCAGTTTTTGTCCTGTTTTACGGGCAATATCAATCATACCAAGTCCGCCGCCTCCTTTTTCAGAGATTTCTCCGTTATTGAGCACAGCTTTATAGTAGTCCTTCAATTCTTCTTTCGAAAGTTTATTTATTTCATCCAGGCGATTCCGCAAACCATCTACATTTTGCGTGCGGATATAATTACCGGTAATAATGTTGTATTGATTATCAAGTTTACCGATCATAAAAATCGCGGAGCGCGAATTCTCGCCGGTTTCAGGATTTACAGCTCCCATTTTGGGGATGTCATCCATGTGATGGTAGAGGTTTTGCAAACACTCAACAAGCACATTGTAAACCTTTTTCTTGGTTTTGGGCTCTTCCTGCATGTTATCGAGCTTTGTCTCCATAATCTGCAGAATTGAGGTCAGCAACTCAGAGGTCACATCACCTTTGAAGGAGAGCATAATATTGTTGCGCTCCATCTTGTCATAAAAATCATAGATGTCGACCATCATACGGGTGAAGAGAGGCTGATCTCGGGTTGAATGCGAACAAATATAGCCGGTTTTTCAAAAAAACAAAAAAACCTGTGTTGTTACGCTAAAATAAAAAGACTGCCCCGATCTTTTGAGACAGCCTTTTTAGTGGTTTACATTGATGTATTAATCAAGAGTAACGTTATAACTGATTCCGTTAATGGTAATTACAGCCTGATTGTCACACGTTCCGCTTCCGAAATTAAGCGTGCGGGTAGGTTTGCCTTGCGGAGTAAGCTCTACTGTGCCCTGCTGAATCCATGAACAACCCATGTTGCGGATCAACGGACTGGTTACTGTAGCGGTATATGTTTTTCCGTTGCGGTCTGTTCCGGCATTGCTGCCCGATACCTGAATCACATCATCTTCCTGACTGCTGGTTAAATAACCTTCTGTCCATTCAACCGTGCGGTTACAGTTCCAAAGCAGTGTCCACGGATTAGCACCCGTTTTGGTACATTTTCCTCCGGTAATTGTTGTGGAATATTGGCGCTGACCGGAATGAGTGATTTGAGAATTCCCTTCAAAATGAATATTGTTTACATAGAAACTGTCGAGAACAATATTTATAGTTGATCCGATAGAATCCCAGGGGCCGCTGAAAACGCAGATCAGCTTACCGGCGCGGGTTTTACCATCAACCGCATCTGTACAGCCTGTGCCGTAATCTAAAATCATGGTAACGGGGAATTGTCCGGGATTTACCACGTTTACATTAGGGCAGGAGAGAACGGTATTGCCAGAAGGAATGCGGTTTACACCGGGCTCGTCAACAGAAATTTTATTTACAAGCGGCATTATACGTGCAAACTCGTTTTCGCAAAAACTGTTGTCGGTTGCTGAAGTGGTTTCAGTATCCTGCACTTCATCACGGCATCCGCCGAAACCAAGTACAAGCGCTGAAAACAATGCAGGAAGAATAATTTTTTTCATAGCTCAAGGTTATGGGTGTGGGAATTGGATACGTTTCCGGTAAAATGGTTTAACAACAAAGCTACATTAATCTGTATGATATGAAAATAGCTGCTTAAAAATCAGGCATCAGATACCGTGACGATCAATAAGCCACACCAAACTGCACATTGCAGCGGCTCCCATGTGCAGTTCGCGGCGGTTTACTGCTGAAAACACATCAGCAGCTGTGTGGTGATAGTCGAAATACCGCTGCTGGTCGGGCTCAAGGCCTATGAGTGCGGTACCTAATGGTTCAAGCGGGCCTATATCAGCGCCGCCGCCTCCGGTGTGTAAATCGCCTGCACCATATTTACTCAGCAGTGATTTCCAGCTTAAAAACTGTGCTGTTTGCTGCTCATTGCCGTTGATTCCAAATCCGCGCGGCGAAAAACCGCCTGCATCAGATTCGATTGCGGCAATGTGTTTTTCATTGCTTTTCTTCGCCCAATCGGCATAGGCATTGCCGCCGCGGAGTCCGTTTTCTTCGTTCATCCACAGCACAACGCGGATCGTGCGGCGGGGCTTTATTTCAAAACGCTTGAAAACCCGCAGCACTTCTATCGATTGCATGCAGCCGGCACCGTCGTCGTGTGCGCCCTCGCCAAGATCCCAGGCATCGAGGTGTCCGCCAAGTACAATCACTTCTTTCGGGAACTCGCGCCCGCGGATTTCACCAATCACATTGTAGGAAAGCACATCCGGAAGTTGCCGGCAGTTGAGTTTCAGCTCAAAGCGCAGCAAAAGATTTTTTTTAAGCCGCTTGCTGAGTGTATCTGCCGCAACTGTGCTGAGCGCCGCAGCCGGCAAATTGGTTTGCAGCGAGTCGAAACGGGTATTGCCCGTGTGCGGATTGGGATCATGTATGTGAGCCATAGAGCGCACCAGCACGGCAGCAGCCCCCAATTTCTGCGCAGCAGCCGGACCACGGGTTCTGAAACGGGCAGCCTCGCTGTAGGCATCAAACGGCGAAATAAATTCTTCTTTAAACGGGTGGTTGAAGAACACAATTTTACCTTTTACTTCTGCTGCGCCGAGCTTTTCAAGCTCTTCAAACGAACTTACTTCAACTACCTGAGCAGTAATGCCTGCCGCCGGAGTGGCTGCCGAATTGCCCAGAGCACAAAGCTTCACCGCTTCGCGGCTTTTGCCCTGAATAATGCTGCCGGTTTCAATACTGCCGCGTTCCCAGCGCGGAACCATGCACGGCTGCAGCCAAACCGAATCCAATTTCATCTCCTGCATCAGTTTGCTGCAAAACTCCACAGCACCTGCCGCCCCCTGCGAGCCGCTCAGCCGTTTCGGATGCTTGCGGCAAAGCTCCCGCAGGTTGTAGTAGGCCTGCCCCTCAGCCAATGCCGATGCAAAAATCATACTGATCGCAGTCGAATCGTCGGCCTCTCCCTTGCTAAAGTAATTTTCCGAAGCCGATACGGATGCTGTACCGTAATTAAGACTGAAAATTCCGCTTATTACAAGTACACAGAGTAGGGGAATTGCTTTTTTCATACAACAGTAAATATACAGAATGAGAATGAGAGAGAGAATGAGAGTGAAATCAGAGCGAGAAAGAGAGTGAAATCAGAGCGAGAAAGAGAGTGAGAGCGTGTTTTTTACACATTTACGCTCTCGCTCTCATTCTCGCTCTGTTTTCCGTACTTTTGTACTCACTATGCATATAGATATTCCCAATGTAAGCCTGCCACGGGTTGTTATTGTGGGAGGTGGTTTTGCCGGACTCCGGCTGGCACGTAAACTCCGCAACCGATTTCAGGTAGTGCTCATCGACAGGAATAATTATCATACGTTTCAGCCGCTGCTTTATCAGGTGGCTACTGCCGGTATTGAGCCCGATTCAATAGTATTTCCGCTTCGCAAAATATTTAAAGGTTATCGCAACTTTCATTTTCGGATGGCCGAAGCGCAGGAAGTGAAAACCGCCGAGAAAATTTTGGTTACCAGTATTGGTGACATTGATTACGATTATCTGGTAATTGCCACCGGTTCCGATACCAATTATTTCGGAATGGAACGCCCGAAGAAATATGGCATTCCCATGAAATCGGTTCGTGAGGCTCTTGACCTGCGCAGCTGTATTCTCGAAAACTTTGAAGCGGCCATTACTACTGCAGATCTTGTGGAGCGCGAAGCTCTTATGAACTATGTAATTGTTGGCGGCGGCCCTACAGGTGTGGAACTGGCCGGCGCGCTGGGCGAACTCAAACGCCACGTGTTGCCTAACGATTACCCTGAACTCGATTTCCGCCGCATGCAAATTCACATCATCGACGGAAACCCGCGCTTGCTGAGTTCGATGAACGAAAATTCGTCTGAGAAAGCACAGCGCTATCTTGCCGAACTTGATGTGCATATCTGGACAAATCTTCGCGTAACTGATTACGACGGGCGATTAATTACAACCAATACCAACGAAACATTCCGCACAGCTACAATGATTTGGGCAGCAGGTGTGCGCGGAGTATTTATTCCGGGTCTGCCCGCCGAAAGCATCTTGCGAAGCGGTCGCGTTAAAGTAAATCAGCACAATCTTGTTGACGGACTTTCCAATGTATTTGCGCTGGGCGATGTTGCACACATGAGTGCTGATACGGCTTTCCCCGAGGGGCATCCGCAGGTGGCTCAGGTAGCCTTGCAGCAGGGCGACTTGCTTGGCCGCAATTTGGTGGCTTCAACAGATCAGTCGAAGTGGAAAGGCTTTACCTATAACGACAAAGGTTCTATGGCAACAATAGGCCGCAACCGCGCTGTAGTTGAAATCGGGAAGTTCCGCAGTCAGGGCTTTGTAGCCTGGATGCTTTGGATGTTTGTGCATCTTATGTCGCTTGTTGGTTTCCGCAATCGACTGGTTGTGCTTTTTAACTGGGTCATTAACTACATCAATTACGACCGCGGAATGCGCCTCATTATCCGTCCGTTCAAAAATGCCCGCCGCGATGCAGAGTAAGATTGAAACCATCAGCAAGCGCATGAGCATTGCAAAAACCGAAACTGAACTAAGCATTGTTATTTCGGCTGCCGAGCCTTCGCTTAAAGTAACGCTTTCGGGATTGCTTTTATTGGTTTGGCTGCTCAGCGGTATTGCCGGTATTGTTTACTTCTTTCAGCTAACCGATTCGGCCACAAAAACCTATTTGCTGGTGTGGCTCGGCTTCTGGATTTACTTTCTGTATATCCTCAGCAAAGCTTGGATGTGGTGGAAATTCGGCAGCGAGGTGCTGAAAATTCGCAACGGTAAATTGCTTATCAAACGTGATGTGCGCGGACG
>CALRTD020000344.1:0-5372 GCA_943371015.1 Synechococcus sp. UW140
CCGGTGCTGAACTCGGCGCGGTTGGTGCCAAGGTTTGTCGAGAGTTTTTTCTTGCCTTTACCGTCGATACCGATGCTGTAAACGGCGCGGCGGGCAGGATGTTCTTCGTTCGACTGATAATACAGCCGGTTTGTTTTTTCGTCGATGCCGTAAAACTCAACTACATCAAAATCGCCGGTGGTGAGTTGCTGTTTTCCGGTAATTTTTCCGGCAGCAAATGTATAACTGTAAAGGTGGTTGTGCCCGTCGGCATCGCTGCTCCAGATAAAGCGTTTGTTATCGGGCAGGAAACGCAAATCGAAACTTACTTCGATATACGTTTTGCTTGTTTCCTCAAGCATTACCGTCGATTTTCCGGTTTTCGCATCGGCAAAAAGCAGTTCGAGCTTGTTCTGCAAACGGTTCATGCGCTGAAACGACAGCACATTGGCATCGGCTGTCCAGTCGAAACGCGGAATGTATTGGTCGGTTTCCTGCCCAACATCTACAGGCTGAATTTCGCCGTTGGTTACATCATAAATCAATAAACTCACGTACGAATTTTTCTCGCCGGCTTTCGGGTATTTGTAGCTGTACGGTTCGGGATAAAGTCCGGTGTTGTACATCGTCATGCCAAATTCTTTCACCTGCGATTCATCGAAACGCATGAACGCAATGCGGCGGCTGTCGGGCGACCAGCGGATGCCGCTTTCGAGGGCAAACTCTTCTTCGTACACCCAGTCGGTGCCGCCGTTGATGACTTTATTCCAGGCACCGTCATTGGTAATTTGCGATTCTTTCATGCCATTGAGTTCAACCAGAAACAGGTTGTTATCGCGCATGAATACGACTTTCTGGCCATCGGGCGAAAAAGTAGCAAGGCGTTGTTTGCCGTTTGCCGATAGCTGGCGCAGTTTTCCGGTAGCCAGATCCAGCACATAGTTATCTTCTTTGGTGGAATAGCGGTAAATGCTTTCGGCATTGGTGCTGATCAGTACTTTCTTTTCATCGGGGCTGAGCGTGTAGTCGCCCATTTCGATGTTATCGGTTTTTCCTTCGGGAATGAGTTTGCTTTCGCTGAACAGGAGCTGAACACGCGCACCGGTTGCGTAAGAAAATTGAGCCACCGCCGAAGTTTTGTCTTCGAGCTGAATGGTTGATGTGTAGTGCACGCCATCTTTCATCGGGCGCAATCCCCAAACACCATCGGCACGAAAAGTGGGTTTTGCCCAGCAATCTTCGAGCGTAATTTTTTTGGTTTGAAGCTGAGCCTGAGCAGGGCCCGCAACAGCAATGAAACCGGCCACAAGGGCAATACGTGAAATTCGCAGCATATCTGTTGTAAATTTGAGCCGCAAAATACGCGAAATCGCCGGATCAGCACGTTGCTTTTTCTGAGTGGTTTTGTTTACTGATTTACGGAAGCCGTACCGGATGAATGCAAACACGCTTACCCCAGAACTGATTGCCGAACTGCAAACCCTGCTCGGTGCTGAATTTGTGCATACCGATGAAGAACGTCTTGTGCGCTACGGGCAAGATGAAACAGAAGATCTTCTCTGTAAGCCCGCAGTAGCTGTCAGGCCGCGTACCGCCGAAGAAATATCGGCCATTTTGCGCATCTGCAACCGTGAGCGCATACCTGTAACTCCCCGCGGAGCGGGCACCGGACTCAGCGGAGGCGCATTGCCTGTACACGGCGGTGTTGTTATTTCAATGGAGCGCTTTAATCAGATTTTGACGATTGATGAAGCCAATCTGCAGGCCACTGTTGAGCCGGGCGTGATTAATGAAGAATTTCAGAATGCGGTACGCGAAAAAGGCCTGTTTTATCCGCCTGATCCGGCCAGCAAAGGCAGTTGTTTTCTGGGCGGAAATCTGGCACACAGTTCGGGCGGCCCCAAAGCAGTGAAATACGGAACCACCCGCGATTATGTGCTGAACATGGAAGTGGTGTTGCCTACCGGCGAAATTGTGTGGACCGGCGCCAACGTGCTCAAGTATTCGACCGGCTACAACCTCACGCACCTGATGATTGGCAGCGAAGGCACGTTGGGCATCATTACCAAAATTGTATTCCGCCTGATTCCGTATCCGCAGCAAAATCTGGTTTTGCTTGTGCCGTTTAACGATGCAGCGGCGGCCTGTGCGGCGGTGAGTGCAGTTTTTCGCGCAGGCATTACACCTTCGGGGCTAGAATTTATGGAGCGCGATGCAATTGACTGGGTACGCGCTTTTGTGCCCGATATCAATATTGATGTACCCGATGAAGTTCAGGCGCATTTGCTGGTTGAAGTTGACGGCAATGACCTGGATGTGCTGTACAAAGATGCCGAACGCATTGCCGAAGTAATGCAGGAAAACGGCAGCGGCGATGTACTTTTTGCCGATACAGCCGATCAGAAAAACATGCTTTGGCTCATGCGCCGCAAAGTAGCTGAAGCTGTAAAATCAAACAGCGTTTATAAAGAAGAAGATACTGTTGTGCCCCGCGCAGCGCTTCCGGAGCTGCTTAAAGGTGTAAAAGCAATAGGGCAGAAGTACGGTTTTAAGTCGGTCTGCTACGGCCATGCCGGCGATGGTAATCTGCACGTAAATATCATCAAAGGCGATTTGAGTGACGCTGTCTGGAACAATGAATTACCCAAAGGCATCACCGAAATCTTTGAACTCTGCGTAAAACTAGGCGGTACCATCTCGGGCGAACACGGCATCGGACTTGTGCAGCAGCCGTATATCAGTATTGCCATTGATAAAAAACGGTTGGAATTGATGCGCGAGATTAAGCGTGTGTTTGATCCGAACGGGATATTGAATCCGGGGAAGATTTTCGGGTAAACTCCTTGCTTTTAATCTTGAAATAAAACACAGCATGTTGCCTGTCAAAAGGTGTTACGTGAAAGATTTCAGTTAATTTCACTTTATGCGTTTTTCTACATTTATTTCGGCAGCCTTTTTGTTGCTGCTTACGGCTTGTACTACCTCATCTGATCAAGCTACAGAAGCTGCTGCCGATTCGGCTACTAATGAAGTTACGACTGCCGGAGATTCGGTTGCTACTGCTGATCAAACTGCTGTCGAAGTAGTTAATCGACTAACCATAACATTTGATGAAATTACGCTGAAGTTTGAAGGCGGAGTAAAAGAGTTATCCGTTTATGAAGACCGGCAGCCGAAGTATCTGGATACCGCAATGCTTGAAGCTGAAATAGGGGCTGAAATCGGCAATGTTCTGGTTTCTGTTTTTACAACCGAACTTCAGGATGTGGTTATTGAGCAAAGCATGCGTACTACCATGACGATCAACAATGAAGGCCCTTCATGCGACCTCAGTGACTGGATTCATTACACAATGCCCTGGACTGCTGTGAAGCAACTAACAACTGAGCAGTTTAAACTGAATGGCTATAAGGATGAAGAAAGAAGACGCTTTCCAGATGTAACAGTAGAAGAAGTGAAAACAGCAGCCAAAGCACACTGCAGTGCCGATTGGTTGCCAATAATCAACAATATTAAAAGTTTGCAGGATGGTTACTACAACGTTGTTATGGACAAGGTAATGCTTCGCGTAAGCGGAAAAAAAGCCAACGGACAGCAAGTTAAAAAGTATGTAATTATTGCTATTCCAACCGGATGCTGAGTTGTTGGTTAATTGTTGAATGAATTTACACACATGCAAACCGATCACATTTTCATTTTCACAGCAACCAAAGGCAAAATAGCTGAAAGGCTTATTGAACTTGGCTTTACAGAAGGCAGCAGCCGAATTCACCCGGGGCAGGGAACAATTAACCGTAAGTTTTATTTCAATAACTTTTTCCTCGAACTGCTTTGGGTAATTAATCCTGCAGAACTTAACAGTGAACTAATTCGTGTTACAAAATTAAATGAGCGGGCCAATTATAACTACAATGGAAATTCGCCGTTCGGTTTATGTATCGAAAATACAATTGATACTGAATTACTGTTTGCAGATGCACATAAATACCAGCCGCATTTTTTCCCCGAAGGCATGGTGATTGATGTACTTGCCAATTCAAGTAATCCCACATTACCGTGGACATTCCGCTTACCCTTCAAAGGCCCCAAAGCTGCGCCAAACGAGCCAACCGAACACAAAAACGGAATAGAATTGCTTACGCTGGCAGAGTTTGAATTTACAGGAATAGAGCAGAATGATTTTTTAGATCACTTCATAAATGAAGAACAAATCAGTTTAAAAAAATCAGACCGAGTTCATCTTACACTAACGTTTGACCAGCAAAAACAAGGCTTGGAAAAGACAATTGATGAATTACAGCTAACAATTAAGTATTAAATTATTTCACACACTCAGCAAGCCATCTTTCATTACCAACTTTCGGTCTGTTTTCTCAGCCAGTGTATCGTTGTGGGTGACAATTACAAACGTCTGATTGAGTTGTTTCCGCAAATCAAAAAACAGATCGTGGAGTTGTTGTGCGGTTGATGAATCTAAATTCCCCGAAGGTTCATCGGCAAAAACTACAGCCGGTTTATTAATCAGCGCACGCGCAACTGCAACACGCTGCTGTTCTCCGCCCGAGAGTGCAGCCGGTTTGTGTTCTGCCCGTTCTGCAAGCCCAAGCATATTCAGCAGTTCTTTTGCCCGTTTTTCGGCCTCAGTTCGCGATGTGCGGGCAATTAACGCAGGCATACACACATTTTCCAGCGCCGTAAACTCGGGCAGGAGGTGATGAAACTGAAACACAAAACCGATATGCTTATTACGGAAAGCAGCCAGTTCGCGCGGCTTCAATGCAGCTATGTTTTGTCCGGCAATTTCAAGCGTTCCGCTATCAGCCAAATCAAGTGTGCCCAGTAAAGTTAGCAGTGTAGTTTTTCCGGCTCCGGAAGCACCAACAATTGAAACCACTTCGCCCTGATCAATACTCAGATCAATGCCGCGAAGCACTTCTAAATTTCCGTACGCTTTTTTGAGATCAACTGCTTTTATTAATGCCGACATAAGACCACGAATATAGAATATCAGCGCGAGAATGAGAGCGAAAAAGAGCGAGAAACAGAGCGAGAGCGGATTAACTACGTGATCGCTCTCGCTCTGTTTCTCGCTCTGATACTACTCTTTTATTGAAACTTCTCGCAGTTACAGGGTTTTTTCTGAGCTGCTTTTTTGCCCGTGCAGCCTGCCCCGCAGAGCAGTAAAACAATAATTAACAAAGTTTTCATTCTTCGCATCTGGCTGAAAGATACAGGGTTCGGCGCATACTTTTGGCTTCCGGTCGAAAAACCTGATGCTGAGTGAACCGTTCCCGGAAATAATCGGCATATTTGTCAGGAAACATATACTTTTTTTCACTTATGTCGAACGCCACGCTTTCGATTGCCATCAGCAAAACCAGCCAGTCGCGTCT
>CALRTD020000345.1:0-5362 GCA_943371015.1 Synechococcus sp. UW140
ACTGAGCGAAGCGAAGCATACACACAACTGAGCAAAGCGAAGCATACAACACAACTGAGCAAAGCGAAGCATACAACACAACTGAGCGAAGCGAAGCATACAGTTCACTTTTCACTTTCCACTTTACACTTATCACTTTCCACTTATCTTTGCCCTTTCAATCTACAATCCACAAAATATGGCCAAAGACTTAACCACTCGCGAAAAAGATTATTCTCAGTGGTATCAGGACATCGTTACAAAAGCCGATCTGGCAGAACATTCGGACGTGCGCGGTTGCATGGTGATTAAACCTTACGGCTATGCGATCTGGGAAAATATGCGCGATGTGCTCGACCGCATGTTTAAAGAAACCGGACACGTGAATGCTTATTTCCCGCTTTTTGTACCGAAAAGCTTTCTCGAAAAAGAGGAAGGTCATGCCGAAGGCTTTGCCAAAGAATGCGCTGTAGTTACCCATTACCGCCTCAAAAACGATCCGAATAATCCCGGTAAACTCATGGTTGATCCCGATTCCAAGCTGGATGAGGAATTAATTGTGCGTCCTACTTCCGAAGCTATTATCTGGAACACCTACCGCGGCTGGATCCAGAGCTACCGCGATCTTCCGCTGCTCATTAACCAGTGGGCAAACGTGGTGCGCTGGGAAATGCGTACCCGCCTGTTTCTGCGTACAACCGAGTTTTTGTGGCAGGAAGGGCACACCGCCCACGCCACCAAGGCCGAAGCCATTGAAGAAACAGAACGCATGCTGGGCGTATATGCCGATTTTGCCGAAAACTGGCTCGCCGTTCCTGTTATTCAGGGCATAAAAACCCCGAGCGAACGCTTTGCCGGCGCCGAAGAAACCTATTGCATTGAGGCACTCATGCAAGACGGAAAAGCCCTGCAGGCCGGTACATCACACTTCCTCGGTCAGAATTTTGCCAAAGCATTTGAAGTGCAGTTTGCCAACAAAGAAGGCAAACTCGAACACGTTTGGGCAACCAGCTGGGGCGTTTCTACCCGCCTCATGGGTGCATTGGTCATGAGTCACAGCGACGACAACGGCCTTGTGCTGCCGCCCAAACTGGCGCCGATACAGGTGGTTATTGTCCCCATTTACCGCACCGACGAAGAGCGCACCCGCATCGAAGCCCGCGTGGCCGAAATAGAAGCCGAGCTCAAAGCCCGCGGCATCCGCGTGAAATTTGACAACCGCGACACACACCGTCCGGGCTGGAAATTTGCCGAGTACGAACTCCGCGGCGTTCCCCTGCGCATCGGTATCGGTCCGAAAGATCTTGATAACAACATGGTAGAACTGGCCCGCCGCGACACGCTCGAAAAAGGCAGCATTTCGCAAGACGGCCTCGCCAACCACATCGAAAAACTGCTTGGCGACATCCAGCAAAACCTGTTTAACCGCGCCCTCGAACGCCGCACCAACACCAGCCACACCGTAAACACCTGGGACGAGTTTAACGCAGCCCTCGAAAAAGGCGGCTTTGTGTATGCCCACTGGGACGGCACCGCCGAAACCGAGCAGCAGATCAAAGAAAAAACCAAAGCCACCATCCGCTGTATCCCGCTCAACAACCCGCAGGAAGCCGGCCAATGCGTACTCACCGGAAAACCCTCAACACAGCGCGTGGTATTTGCGAGAGCGTATTAAGGCTTGTGCCTCAAAAGCAGTTTAAATTAAGTGTAAAGTGGAGGGTGTAAAGTGTAAAACGATTAATTGTTTCGGTAATGACATTTCACTCTCCACTTTACACCTAACACTTTCAAAAGAGGTGCAGGAAACAACAAAATACTTTTTCACTCTCCACTTTACACTCTCCACTTTACACTTTACTTTGTAGAGAATGGCAAACAACGATCTCATTCTTCAGCTCCTGCGCGAAAAATCATCGCTCAAGCAGGATGTGTTTTATACCACGATTGATTTGTTTAATCAACTCAAAACGGTGGTAAAAACGGTAGCCGCAGAACTCAAACCCCAGGCCGAAGCTATCGACAAACGCCTGGTCATTGAGTATCACGAGCGCAATGCGTATGAAGTTGAATTGCGCGTGGCTGGCGATGTGCTGCTGTTTCACATGCACACCAATGTGTTTGAGTTTGATACCAGTCACCAGATCTGGAAAACCAGCTATGTAAAAGAAAATCACGGCCGCAGCTATTGCGGGGTGATTAATATGTACAACTTCCTCGCCGACTCGTTCAAGTACCAGCGCCTCAACGACCTCGGCTACCTCATTGCCCGGCTCTTTGTGAACAACGAGAAGCATTATTTTGTAGAAGGCAAACGCCAGCTCGGTTTCCTCTACAACGATTTCGCCAACGCCCAGATCACTACCGACGATCTCCGCAAAATTGTGGAAAGCACCATTGTCTATTGCCTCGATTTCGACCTGTTTACCCCGCCGTTTGATGAGGTGAAGGTGATTACGCTGGGCCAGGTGCAGGAAGACAGCTCCATGATGAGCCTGAAAACCGGCAAACGCCTCGGCTTCCGGTTCCAGGCCGATTCGGATTTTGTGGGGTATTGATACCAAAATGGCTTTAACGGCCCGCAACCAAGCATTTAATCCCCTTTCTTTCAGTCAATTGTAAAATTTCCGAAGAAAGATTTTGGAGATTTAGAAATCGGTTTTACATTTGCACTCCCAAATGAACAAATGGCCCGTTCGTCTAGGGGTTAGGACATCAGATTTTCATTCTGGTAACAGGGGTTCGATTCCCCTACGGGCTACGGAACAAAAAGAGAAACAGAGCGAGAGCGTTGTTTCTCTTTTTGTTTTATCTGTTTTCTTAGTCAGTGTTTTTTTGTGTTGGGAGATTTGTTTGGTTTTGGGAGGATGCAGGTTGTACTATTGTATTTCTGATTAATTGATACAATGGAAAATACAGCACCGCAGCACGATATTATTTTTTACAGCAGTTCTGACGGACATGTGAAGGTTGATGTGTTTTACAACGATGAAACGTTTTGGCTGAGCCAGAAGAAAATGGCGGAGTTGTTTGGGGTGGATGTGAGAACTGTAAATGAGCATCTTAAAAACATTTATTTTTCTCATGAGCTAAATGAAGAAGCAACTATCCGGAAATTCCGGATAGTTCAAAAAGAAGGCCAAAGGAACGTTTCGCGCGAAATTGACTTTTACAACCTCGATGCAATTATTGCCGTAGGCTATCGGGTAAACAGTCATCAGGCCACACAGTTTCGTATCTGGGCTACCCAAACGCTGCGCGAATTTATCATTAAAGGTTTTGTACTTGATGGTGAGCGGTTGAAACAAGGCAAGCGTTTTGGCAAAGACTATTTCGATGAGCTGCTTGACAGGATACGGGAAATTAGAGCCAGTGAGCGGTGGTTTTATTTGAAGCTTACGGATATTTATGAGCAGTGCAGTATCGACTATCAGAAAGAAGCCGATATCACACGAAAGTTTTTTAAAACTGTTCAAAATAAACTACACTTTGCAATCTCAGGCAAAACCGCTGCATAACTTATTGCAGAACGAGTTAGTACCGACAAGCCTAACATCGGTTTACAAACCTGGAAAAATGCGCCGGATGGTAAAATTCTGAAAAGTGATATCGCTATTGCCAAAAACTACTTTATTGAAAAAGATAAAAGAACTGGCGCCCATTGTATCCATGTATCTCGATAATGCCGAAAATCAGGCCGCGCGGTAAATACCAATGAAAATGCAGGACTGGATAAATAAGTTAGATGCTTTTCTGCAATTTAATGAATATGAAATTTTGAAAGACACCGGAAGGGTGAGCCACGAAGTGGTTGTAAAATTGGCTGAGGAGAAATTTGAAAAATTCAGAGTGGAGCAGGATAATTTTTTTGAGAGTGATTTTGACAGGTAGATGAAGCGGTTGGAGAGGGTGTAAATTATAACTAAAAGATTGAAGATGATGAGGTGGGATTGTTTTCGCAGGTACTTTCTATTAACGTAGTGCGGGCGTAATTAACCTGCAGTAGAATTGGCCAATTTGTGTTACGGCTGTTTCTGAAAAACGGAACAGCCGTTTTTATTGAGGTGAAATTCAAGTAAAAGAAAGTTAGGTACAAAAATTCAGGAACAGGAATCCAATTAAAACAAATAAACAATTATCACATAAAAAAATACAACAACAACCTACCTATATCTATTACTACCCAACAAAAAAACAAAAACGCTTGGCATTCAACCAAACGTTTTTGTTGTAAACATATACTGCTCATGCAACGAAACAAGTTTGTTCCGGCAAGTGAATGCTGCATATCAGCTGCAGCATCAGGCAGTGTTACGCATTCTGGCTGTCGATAGCATTTACTGCATTCTGGATGGCACTCTGAATGGTGCTGCACGGCAGAAAAAACGACTCCTGTGTAATGGTTACGGTTAATGTTTGTCCGCTGATACTGTAGTTTCCGGCCAATGTACCGAAAACAGGAACCGGAACACTGAACGAACCATTTGATGTGTTGCCGTTAAAAGTACCTGAGTGAGAAGTCACTTCTTTTTGAGCAGTATTTACCAGTGTTGCTGCTGAACAGGTAAAATTGAAATTCATGGGTGAACATTTTGACATGATATTGATTTTTAGGGTATTGATTGTTTGCCTACTCTTTTCAAGGGTTTTCGGCTTTCCCCGGGTTATGCGGTTGATTGGGCAAGGCTCCGCCAGTCACCGAAAAACGTGTTTCCGGTGTGCAGTAATCAGGCGCAGCGTTTTTGAATTACTTGACCAGCGGCGGTATTACCGGATCTGTAGTACCTACAATGAGAATGCCGATGGGCGGTTTTACCGGGATTTTAAATGTATGATTGGTTGCCGCATCCGGCGTTGTGTAAACGCATTCATAATACAACGTATCATCAATACTTTTTTCTGTGATCACCCAGCCATCAAAATAAACAGGGCTGAACCTTACAAAATCAGTCGAGTAATGAATTTCAAATTTCAGTGCTGTAGTCACATGTTTAAGCTGAAACGTAAAAGGCGTGCGATCTCCGGGATATGCTGATATCGAGGTGAGCAGGACGGAATTGGGAGGCACTTCGGCAGGTATGTCCGACAATTTTATCAACTGTCCAAATGCAGTATTGTTTGTGAACTCAAAACTGATGGTGACTGATTCGTTGAGCATAGTTTTAATTTTAGAGGTTGGCACTTAGGGTTTAGTTGTTTTTGCTGACACAAGGTTACGCCCGAACAAACCCCTGCACAAACCAAATTATTGGCCGGTTTATACAATCAAAAAACGAGTCTCCCTTTTCTGCTTGTGTTTTACTGCGTACTTTCCCTGTTCCTGATATACAATCAAAGTAAAATGGAAGCCACCGACGAACTCCGTAAATGGGTAGAAATACTTACG
>CALRTD020000346.1:0-5355 GCA_943371015.1 Synechococcus sp. UW140
GCCGTCGCCAAAATTCCAGAGATACGATGAAGCGCCGCTGCTGTAGTTTGAGGTAACCAGTGCATAGGTTATATCAAGCGTATCCGTGTTCAGGTTAAAAACCGACTGCACATTGTAGAGCGCAGGCACGGTAATTTGTTCTGATGTTACGCAGCCGTTTGCATCTGTGATCTGAAGCGTATAAACACCGGCAGCAATTCCGGAAAGTGAATCAGCCTGCGAGCCATCAGGCCAGAGCAATTGATAAGGAGCAGTACCGCCGCTGAGCTGAACGATCTGAATTTCGCCGTCGGTTGTATTGGCGCAGACCGATGGAGTTACAGCAGTCAAAGGCACAACCGGTGCAGGTCCTGAAACATGTACAGTATCTTCGCGGTAGCCGCACAAGCCATTGTTTCCGGTTACCTGAACGGTGTAAATTCCGGCAGCAATGTTGTGCAATGTATCGGCACCTGCAACCCCTGTATGTGTGGCTATTGTGTTGTTTTGTGCATCCAGCCAGGTATAATCCCAGGGGCCGTTTCCGGTGCCTTTGGCAATTGCTTTTCCATTAGCAGCTGTGCCGCAGGTTGCCGCAACTGATGATTTGCTGAGTGCTACACCTGTATGCAGCAAAAACCGGGGATGCTCTGTGGTATCGCTGATGGTGAATGTATAACTGGAGGTCGTTTGCAAATTGGTAAGTGTACCGGTAAGCAAATCTTCCAGAATTATACATGCGCTTGATGGCATATTCCAGGTACTGTCGCGTGTTATGGTGTATTGTCCGCTTACACCTACTTTCAGTCGTACCGGAATTGTTACATCAGTAGTAAGCGGCGCCATTGAATTGATCGCAAGATCGAGCGAATCTTGAAGTACAGTTGAGAAAGAAGGCATCAGCGTATCATTGCTGCTGAGTTTCCATGCATCGTAGTCTGCATCAAAATCGTTTGTTGCGCCTGCATAAAACCGTACAATCAGTTCATCGTTACGCACATTACCATCGGTCACATTCAATCGCATGAGGTAGTTGGGCAACGAAGCATTGTTTATGCGCATGAAGGCGGCATCAGTTACCGTTTTCACGCTTTCTGTCATTGAGAGTGATGGCGAAGGAGCAATAGCATGTACCCAGAAAGCCTGTGATGACGGAATGTTTCCTGTTCCGCCATTGGTACCAATGCCACTTACATAAGTTGCGTACTGATTGATTGCAGGATTCCACACATAAATTGCGGCTTCGATTCCGCTGCGTGTCCAACCTGCATTATCCCAATTTACAGAAGATGGATAAGGATTAGGTACCATGTTCCAGCCATCCTGAAAATATCCGGCAGAAGGTGTATAAGTAAGCGGTATTGTTTGGGTAAATTTATTCGGCGCTCCGTTTACATCAAGCGTTACTGAGAGCGGGCCAACATAAACGTAATAACCTGTATTGGTAAGAATCGGATTTGATGAATTGGTGGGAAATACATATCCGATTTCTTTTGGTCCGGCTTGTGTTTCATCATACCGGGCAATAGAAATGAAACTGAAATTGGGTGCATCTGATCCGGGAAAACCGGAAGTAACAATATCATCATCCCAGCTTTCTAAATCCTGTCCGCTCACAGCCGTTGAGAGCTGCCGCCAGTTTGTTGGTCCCTGAAAAATATGCCGCTGCATGATGATATTTCCGGTAATATCACCGCCGGTAATTTGTCCGATGCGGGCTGTTCCCTGCGTATTTGAAATGAGTGTAAAGTTGAAGCCGGTCGTTGTAAATATTCCGGTTGTTAATGTCAAGGTGCCGAGCAAATTTTCAGCAGCGGCAAGGTTTACTCCGGCTGCATTCTGCACAGTAAGGTTTCGGAAATTAGTAATTGCTGTTCCGCCGATTGTTTGTGTTGTTGTACCGTTGCAAAGTACAGTGCCCGAAGTTTGTCCGTTGTATGTTCCGGCATTGCTCCAATTGCCGCGCATGGCAATGGTAAATCCGGGAGTTCCGGCATCAACAACTGCGGGACTTTGGATTGTAACATTATTGCAGCCAATATTGCTTAATAATGTTTTAGTCCCGGCGTTTGCAAAACTGATATTGTTGAAATTTTCGTTTGCAAGCGTTCGCTGAATGGTTTGAGGAAGGCTACCGTCGAACGTTGTTGTATTCGTTCCCGGCTGATAGGTTCCTCCGGTATTCACCCAATTACCACCCAACGTTACATTTTGATTATTTGCATTAAATGTTCCGGCGGCAAGAGTAATATCCTGAATAACACGAATCGGATCGTTAATGATTCGGGCGGTTGCGTTAGCACTGTTAACGAGTAAATTTCCAACAGGTGCAAACGTGCGGATATTCATTGTTTGAGCGGCAGGAGTTGTGGCATCGCCAATTTGCAGTACACCGCCGGTTACATTACTGATGACGCATCCGCTGGTGTTAAAGCCGAGATCTTGTCCGCCGGTACCGCCCTCACGCTTGATAACGATTGTGCCGCCGGTTTGGTTAAACTGAGAGCCAACAACATCCATCATGATGGGCCAGCTTGTAGTAGAAGTTGATGCAACTGTTGGCACATTAATTTGTCCGCCGGAGATCAAGAGACGCACTAATGATGTTGTATTGATGCGGTCAAGACGACCAGCAATATTTAATGTTCCGCCTAAAACATAAACAGCACCGCCATAGGAAACAATATTTTGATTGGCATTATTTCCAACATTGAGCGTACCGCCTGAAACGCGAATTTCGCCATACAGATTTATATTGCCTCCGGTTGTATTTACAATTGCAGAACCGCTATTGATCCACAGACGCGCATTTCTGGGAATTGTAGCTGTAGCATTAAACGGAGTAACAGTGACTGGTCCAGCAGTACTTATTCTGAACGTACCCTGAATGAGCGTTAGAAAGCCATCAGCAGCTTCAAATGTACTTGTGCTGATATCAACCTGACGAAGTGTATTATCAACTTTGTTTATGGTGATCCGATTGAATCTGTTGACAAGGCCAACACCGTTTACAACCTGATTGGCATACGGATTATCAAATGTGATATTGGCAAGAGCTGTAGCAGTTGGAGCTAAATTCAGGGTACCTGCATTCGCAATATTTCCATTCAAAAAAATCTGGTGTGTTGCTGCGAATCCGGTATTTACGGTAAACTGTGCATTTTGGCGGATCGTCAGCGTTCCGCCAATATCCAGTGTTCGGGATGTTGGATTATTTCCAATTCGTAAAATTGATACCCCTCCTATTCCAACCTGCAGGTTATTGCACACTGCATTTGTATTAATGGTTACAGTATGATTGGTGGTTACAATTACGTTATCGGCAGCGGTTGGTACAGTACCGGTATTCCATGTACTGCCGGAGTTCCAATTGCCGGATTGTACTGATACAAATGTTGTACCGGCTCCGGTGGCTTGCGTTATCGAAAGCGGATTACTCAGTGCGCCTTCAGTTACGGCATAAACTCTCCAATAATATGCTGTAGCAGAATATAAGCCTGAAATAGTTGCACTGGTAGCATTAGCGGCTGTCTGCAATTCGAAATCGTAGTTTATTCCATCTATCGAACTGTAAACTACGTATCCGATTTCATTGGTAGCCCAATTGGGCCACGACATACTGACAGAATTTGAAGTAACCGCGGTTATGGTTATTGCACCGGTTGGGTTGGCGGGAGCCGGGGGAAGGAAATTAAGTCGTGAATTTGATGCAGGAAGAACTGTCAGGTTATTTTGAGGCGTATTGCTGAATATGGCTGAATTGGCTGTTTGCTGTGTTCTGAGTTGAGCGGCTGTGGGGAAAAAATTCAACGTTGCAGCATTCATTCCTACAGTGTAAGTAAAATTTGCTGTTCCCTGCGTCATTCCTCCATACACATACTGAATTTGACCTGTAGTCTCGTAAAGTTTAATCTGATAGTTGAGATTGGGGCTTGTATTGAGGTAAACAGCCATGTTAAACCACTCAATTGTAAGAACACGGTTAGGCATAGTTCCGGTAACCTGATAACGAATGCTCAGCCCAAGCGGATCAGCACCGCCTTGAGTGGTTTGGTCATCGTAAAAAACAGCCAGAGCATTTGTTGTTCCGCCTGGTGCGGAGAACTGGCCATTAAAATAGCCGTACGGATCAGTGGTTGGGCCGCCATCGGCTGTTGAATTTGAAAAGTCGATGTACCCATTTGTTGAAACACTGACTTCGGTATAGCGTACACCGTTGTACCAAAAATCAAAACCAATAGAAATGGGGTTGCTTCTGTTATCGTCTTGCTGAAATCCGCCCGAATAACGCCAACTGTTGCAGGGTAAAGCTACAGTATTAATGGGGGTGAACGTTATGCCGGTATTTCGGGTAACTGCGTAATTGGCAAGACTTTGAGCATTCAGCTTTGTAAAAAGCACAGCAAGCAACGTCAGGCACAGCACTAAGCGGCCGTAATATTTCATAAACAGACTGCTTTCGTTTTTGGTTCCGGCTGTTTTACGCAGGACTGCCAATAGTGTTACAGCAGTTCGACCAACTTGCTGATACTTCGACAAGTAAGGCACATCAACCGACAAAACGAAAAAGGCGTTTTTTACCGGCTATTTTTTACTTCAGTAGTTATCAACGTATTCTGTTCTGTGCTGAATGTAAGAATGCCCAACAACGACTATCTTTAAGCAGCATGAAAAAACACATATTTACACTTCTTCTGGTTGTATTTCAGGGCATTTATTTACAGGCGCAGTGGGTGCAGCAAACTTCAGGAACAACTGCAGCGCTCTTGTCTGTTCATTTTGTGAATGCCATGCAGGGCTGGACAGTTGGTTCAAACGGAACGATATTATTCACCACCGATGGTGGTCAAAACTGGACCTCACAAACATCAGGCATTACGACACCGCTTAATGCCGTTTGGTTTAACGATGCTTTAAACGGCTGGGCAGCGGGTGATGGCGGTGTAATTATTGCCACAACAGACGGCGGACAAACCTGGAATCCGCAAACGAGCAACAGCGTAAGTAAGCTGCGCACACTCTGGTTCTTTAACAGTGATACAGGCTACGTAGCCGGTCAGGGCGGAATTTTACTGCGTACTGTAAATGGTGGAAATTCATGGACACAGGTAGGCACTTCCGTTAATCAAGATATTTATTCGCTAGGCTTTGCAAACCAGAGCACCGGTTACCTCAGCGGACGCAACGGAAATTTTCAGAAAACTATTAACGGAGGCACAGCATGGACAAACGGTCCTCCCCCGCCCCCGCTTGATACATTAAAAGCTGTTCGCGCCCCCGCCGCTGCTGATGTTTATGTAACCACCAGCAGCGGAAAAGTGCTGAAAACAGATGGGCTCGGCAACTGGAGTACACAGCAGCCGGGAAGTACAAAAA
>CALRTD020000347.1:0-5354 GCA_943371015.1 Synechococcus sp. UW140
CGCGAGCCTGACGCTGATCTCCGTCAACCAATTCAAGCCATTTATGCTCGTTAATAAGATCATCCCATAGCTGCGGCTGATCGGAGAAACTGGTTGTAAACTGATCTTTAGAAATCACTACTTTTTCTTGTGTTACTTTCCAGCTTTGATCATTCTGCCGTTCAATCCAGCTCCATGAATAACCATTCTCCTTTCGCAAGCCGATACTAATTTGCTGCTCAGGCGACAACACAGGCGCTGTAAGGAATGTGAGCGAAAGGCGGTTAACAGCAGCTGCATACAATGCACGCGGAATGCTTAACTCTTTTACTGGAACAACACCGCTTACTGCATAAAGTGATCCGCGCGGATCCAGCAACATGGTCATGAATACCGGCTCATCGGCAGGCGAATGCATCACGGTTAACGCATTAGTTGCTGATTTGTAATTTGTAATGTTCGGATCGCTGATTACAGAGTTTTCATTACTGTAATAAGTAGGATTCAGCTCACCGTTTTCGTTTTCAATCCAAAAGCCATAAAGTCCGTCGTTAAGTCGTTGCGGATCTCCGATTCGGATCGGAACTTTCACATTGCTAAAGTTTGCATCTGATTTTCCGTTGCCCGAAATTTCCTGCACCAACTGCATCCAGCTCTGATCAAGCACAGGTCCTCCGTGCAACTCCAGATTAAGCGATGTACAAACTACAGCCAATGGTTGTCCTGCCAGCAAAGCAAAATCAGGGTGCTCAGAAAAATTATCCGGCAAACAATTGTCTTTTGCTGAATCGAGTGCCCGTAAAAAATGGGCAAGAAAACTTTCATTAAGCGGCACTTGACTCGACAAACTTTCGAGTTGCTTATCGAATAAAAAGCGAACTACACGTTGCAGTGCCGGATTAGAAATTGAAGTAATATTTCCGGAAGCACTGCTGTTGGGTGCTGCACGCCAAGGCTCTGTTGCCGATAATGTTAAAGTTCCGATTGCTGCGCCGTCCTGATCATAGAAAGCAATAGTACTATCGAGATGATTGAGGAACAGCCATCCGCAAACCGGCGAAGAAGCCGGATGCGAGTTCATTTCATTTATGTTTTCTGCAGCCGAACGTATTCTGAAGTTGAGTCGTGCCGGTTGCGAAAAACGAGGTTTGAGTGAAACATATCCAGGCATTGCGGTTTGCCGCATATTTTCGCTGGCCAGCTTCGGTAAATTCTGCATGGCTAAATCAAGCGTGCGCCCGAATGTGTCTATCAGCCTCAATTTTGTCATCCGCATCAATCCGCTTCTGATCGGATGAAAATCTGATTCAGGATCGGGAGAAAACAAACTCATCTGATCAACAGCATCAGCTACTTTGCCGGCAAAATCCTGATACGGAGCAAAGCCAAGCGGATCAGCCACATCAAGCTGCCGACATTGCAAATGCTGAGTTAGTGCCTCATTAAAGCCGCTCAATACCTGCGAAAATGTATGAATTTGTTCGAGCTTGTTCTTTATCGCAGTTGTAAATGTGTTCAGCTTGTCAGTTTGGTTAGTTTCGTGATTGCTGTTGAATTCATCAATAGCATTACTCAACCGTAAACCAGCATCCGGAGTGACTACTGTTAATCCTGAAACGTTAACGGGCTTACCATACTGATGTAATGATTGTTCGGTAAAATCGGGATCTGTATCGTTCAGTAAAAAATAGTGCCGGATAAAATCTGTTGAGTACTGACGTGCTGTTTCAGATGCAACAGTTCCGCGCAGTGAGGGTAAATACTCTACCTCCCATTCCAGCATAAACGGATGCCAGAGTAATTCACCGTGAACACTTCCGGTTGATGATATTGTGGAGTACAGATCATGCAACTTGTTCTGAAACGTGATGCACTGACCAATAGTAACATTGTCATTTCCGTTTTCGAAGGTAGTTATGCGGGCAATTTTAACATCTCCGGAATCTGCAACAGCCAGTCGCTTGTTCTGCAGCGCAAATTGTGAAGAAGTACTGGTGTCGCCGGCAAGCATAATTACCGGATCGTTTGCTCTCCAGAAACGGGGCGGTGCGGCGGTGCGCAAAACAGCAGAAGGCAATGTAGATCCGGAAGTAATTTGCGCATTGTAAGTATTCAGCGCTTGCTGCAACTGTTGCAATGCAAGCGCAAGTGCTGCAGCAGTATTATCGCCGGGAGTGGCTTGTATGTTTGTAAGATTGCCACTGCTGTCGAATGTATAGTTGACTGTACCTGTAGCTGCTGTTGATGTTGTAATGCGTTTGAGGCTTTCATCACGAATCAGCACGCGCAGTGTATCAGGATTAAAAGATGCAGCTATACTGCCCGGCTCCGGATAAGAAGCTTTCATGTATTTATGCCAGTCGGCAAAAATTTGTTTTCGTAAAGCTTCAATGTTTTGAACTTCGGTAGTGTACTTGTACTGAAGTTCGTTTGCCGATGCAAGCAATTCAGCCAGATTATTCGGTAAGTCTAAAAACCCGGATTCGTTGTTTGCAGCAGCCTGACTATTATTTGATTCTGCAACAATTGTCCACGTTACCCCTGCCTCAAACGCACTGAAACTTCTTTCATGCCGGAGCTGGTGGAATGAGTAGCCGATATCAATTAATTTTCCTTGAAGTGCTGATGCATTTTTTATTGCTTCCAGAATATCTTCACGTTCTTCCGCAGAAAAATTAGGGTCAGTAACAATATCGGCTAAATAAGCAGCCAGAGCTTCGCTGCTGTTGTTGCCAATAATTAATTTCAGATCACCTCCTGATGGTTCGTGGCAAAGACAAACACCCGCTTTCCCAAAACAGGCAAGCCTTTGCGGTACATCAGCTTCTGCAAGTGATGTGATTTCAAGTCCGCTTTCTGTAACTAATTTCAGTTGCAGTTCTTCGTCAAACAACTCCGGAAGTGATGAAAGATATTTGGCATTGGTTTCAAAACGCGATCGCATTTCGGTAAGAAAAGCAGGCAGGAATTCGCGCGTAACAGAACTGTAGAGTCCAGTTACTTCATAGTTAATGGCAGAGTTTACAGCAGTAATTTCAGAATCGTAAAACCCAAATACCGATGAGCAATTGGGATAAAAAGCCGAAAATGTATGTTCGCCAAAGCCTTTTGTTTGCGGCTGCGGATTATAGCCAACAGCTGTAATTGTATTGAGATAACTGCTACTGTTATTCTTTAGCGGGCTGTTATATGCTCCAGGAACAACAACTGAATATTTACCCATAAATCGGAACGGCAGCGTTTTGTTTTCTGGATTATCATCATGAAAAGGAACATTCACCGCCGACTCATTTCCCAACACAACCGATCTTGATGTTGAAATAAAATTGCTTTCAACGAGCCATGTTTTTTCTGTAGTACCGTTTCTGGTTCGTGTAATCAACCACCTGTCAGGCACTCCGGGAAATATACTTCCAGAGGTTTCTCCATTTCCGTCGGCACGCGTAAGAAAACCGGGTAACACCCAATGCAAATGAACACCCGGCATCAGGTACTGATATTTTTCATCAAACGGAGATTCGCAAATACTTTCACCCAAATATGGAACCGCTGAATTGAAGTCTTTCCCGTTTAATGTATAGGGTAATTGCTGATAGTTGGCTGATGCATTCTTCACTTTAGTTTTTGAAGTGAGTAGCATTGCATCAAGCTGAAGAGATACAACAAGTGTTTTCAAAGAGGTTTGTGTATAGAGGTAAAGGGGATTACAATAACAAAAAAGTATCTTTTAATTCAATAGCTATTTTATCAACAGACGCTCACATGATTAATTATCAATCACTTGAATCATACAACAACACCACTGGATAGTAAAAACTAAATTCGGGCAATAAAGTTTTTTATTATTAATAATGCATTCAATTATATATTTCAACATACCACTTATATTAATATATTTATGACTATCATTCAAATAAATCATTACAACTATAATATATACTCATGAACAACACTTTACTGGGTTATAAATTAAATTTAAAATAAGTGTTGCATTTATAATGATTTAAAGTGTCAAATTAATTCATAAAAACAACTCCTACTCTTTTTCTGAGTAACTATTTTATCTTCCGTAGAGTACAACTAGGATACAAAAATTAAAAATTTGTATCGACTATTAATAAGCATTCCGGCATACTTCGTGGCAAATGTTCTTTCTTCCCTGAAATTTGTTGTATAACCCGGAATAATAGATGCGCGTCGAGGTCGCATTACCCAAAGTAAAAAACAAATTATTATACAAGGTAATTAACTTAGTACAGCATATAGATAGTAATTTAAAAAGAATTTCTATTCAATTTAAGAGGCTGTTAGGATTTTGTTTTTGAGATTTGTTATGAGATCATTTTTTGCCAGACGAGGCGTGTTTTGCAGGCCATAGCGGCGCAGTTACGGCCAAAAAACACAACGAAGTATGGTGATAAATGAGCCATAACAAAGCCAAAGGATGAAATCCTAACAGCATCTAAGAGGCAACAAAATCCTAATACTCACGACTACCCCATAAATCAACTTCTCACACGTTGAATTACAATTTATGTTTACTACTGCTCTGGCTTCTGCCGGGCATCTTTGAAATTACACTCGAATTTTCAGAGCATACACTTCATTTATCAGATAAAGTAATTCATGCACAGGCTGCTGTGAATTATGATGCCATCGAGAATGTACTTGCGTCTTATTCGGGTAAAAAACGAAAAGCTATCTTCAACCCTCAAAACATTATAGCTGTTCAGGCCAGAAACATCAGTAAATTTCAATTAGGGAGCGATAAAGAATTTGGGCTTTCGGTTACCATTGATTATAAATATAACAACAGAATTTATCAACGCAGCACACTCGCGTCAAGGAAAAAAGACCGCATTACAACTGATGAACTTGACATTATAATAAATGGCGGTCAGTTATTGCCCAATATGTGGGTAAAAGTAAACCGCGATTTTGAAGGATGTACTCCAAATGGACTTCAGGTAATTGTAAGTCACAAACAAAGTCCATTGATTCGCGACACGCTGCTTTTTGAACTGAATACGCTGGAAATACGTTATGCATTTATCGGAAAAGACGGACGTTGCGCTTTATTCTCGGGACGAGATGCCCAGGCAGCGGAACAAGGCTGCAATTGCAGAAAAGACTCGCGCAGTGGCAACTTAGGTTATGATGGAGAAGATGGTGAAAACGGTGCTACACTTTCGGTATTTCTCAAGATAAAATATAACAAGGTATGGGATCGGAAAATGTTATACGTAGCCATAAAAAATCATACAACCAACCAATCGGAAGTACATATAGTAAATACCTATTGCGAAATTTTTGTAAGCACGGCGGCGGGCAGCGGCGGTACAGGCGGCAACGGTAGCAGCGGCGGCGACGGATTA
>CALRTD020000348.1:0-5347 GCA_943371015.1 Synechococcus sp. UW140
CCCACAGCTTTCGCCCAGATAAAATTTCCTGAAGAATTGAGCCTGATGAGAAATACATCCAGATACCCCAGCACAGCAACCGTATTCACCCCCACACCCGGATCGGCATCAAACGCACCGTCATACGAACCGCCAACCAGCACATCACCCGAAGCATCGCAAGTAATGGCTCTGCCCGACTGCAAACCAGTGCCGCCAAAGCTTACCGCCCAAAGAAATTGTCCGGTGCTGTCGAACTTTGTCAGGTAAGCATCAATGCCTGATACAGCAGTTAATGTAAACACTCCGGGACCCGGATCGGCATCCAGTGAGCCCGAAAATTCGCCGGTGAGGTACAGTGAGCCGTCGGCTGCCAGTGCCGATGCAAATACCTGCTCTTCGTTGGTATTGCCAAAGCTGACAGCCCACGAAAATGAGGCCTGCTGGGCATAAAGCTGAGCTGCAAGCCCGCTCAGTAACACAATAAAAAATAGTTTCGTTTTCATCTCACGAAACTATCTCTCATCCATTAGTAGCCAAAATTGAGATGTGGGGTGTTTGTGACAAAAAGTAGCGTGCGATAAGCCGCAACTGTTAATTCAAAGCAGTTGACCAGCGCTGCATAAAACCTTCATCGGCAGTTATGCATCCGGCAATTCGATAGTTCGATTGACTCAGCACAACCGATTCTTCTGCACGTTCTTTCACCACCGTCCACGGATACGCGCCCGATGAATGAATAAAATTAACCTCCCCGTTTTCGCAAACCAGAAAACCGGTATGTGTGTCAAGACCTACAACGTAAACATGATTGCCTTTTGCCCGGATAGCTTTCACAAATTCAGTAATCGGAATTTTGCTGAAGCGGCTGATGTTTTTCTCTTCAACCAGCTTCTTAATCATCTGCTCTGAGGCTAATTTTGCCAATGTTGCACGCTGCAGCGGCACACCACAATCGCGAAGAACTGTTGTGACAAAGTAGCCGCAGGCTATTTTTCCGGTGCCGGGCACTTCTGTCGTTCCGTGAAATCCCCAGCGCGTTCCTTTCCAGTAGTTAAACAGGCGCTCAGAAATAGCTTCACGCAAAACCTTGCGGCGCAGTTTTCCGTCGGCTTTGCGGGCATCTTGTTTTACAGCTTCGCAGGCTTGTTTGTATTCTTCCTCCGTAAACCGCATGGCCAGTTTACCGGGCAGGTAAACCCGTAACGGACTGAACCAAACACCCGCCGCACAGGCAGTGAGAAGAACAAGAAAAATCAGGAAGAATTTACGAAAGCGTTTCATTGCCAATCGAAAATAAAAAGAAGCAATGTTTGTGAAACGCAAACTGCAGAAAATTATTCTGCTTGCAAAACCTCATTTTGCCGCAACAGGGCCAAGTTGTATCAGATAACGATTCCGCAATACCGATTGCCGGGTAGAAGGATTCAGAAACTGAACTTTCAGAAACTGAACCGGGTAATCATCCATCTTTTTCAAAACCGGCATTTGATAATTTGCCGCTTTTAATTCCTTATAACCGGCATCATCCGTATAAATCCAGATCGTTTTTTGGGCAGCAAGAATGCTGTCGAGTTGCCCGTTATTCCGGTAAATATAATTTACTGCAAAACCACTGTATGCATCGCCCGGAAACTGAAACATATCATTGTAATAATAATATTGATCTTGTTTCAATCCTTTGGCTGCTATTTCCTTTCCTGCAACGCCTGTTGCCTGATAAGACAGCAGATGCGGATAGAAATGCACATTAGCCACAAAGTAGCCCGAAAGCAGCGCACAGAGCACCGGATAAAGCATTCTGGCTGGACGGAAATGTAATTTCCAAACCATTAAAATGCCTGCCAGTAACCAAATCATTGCTATGCTAATTGTTAAAAAAGAAGCATCCGGAAAACTGAAAAAGAGCAGAAGTAATACGACTGCTGTAAGACCGATGTAAAAAATAACGTGCAGCGTTGCTGTGCTGTAAAACAGCCATCGCTTACGATCAAGAAAAACATCATGTACAAAAAAGCGGGCTGCCATTAAAGCGGCAAACGGAAAGGTAATGTAGATGTAATGCGGCAGTTTATATTTAGAGGCCGACATTGCCAGGAAAACAAGCACAAATCCTCCCGCCGAAAGCATTTCAGGCATATAGCCCGGACGAAAACGGCTGCGCACCAGTTTGAGCACTGTTTTTATTAAACTGCCCAATACCAACAAGGCCCACGGAAAAAATGCCCAGAGAAAAGTATGCGTAAAAAAGAAGGGCCCTGCTCCGTTGTCGAACTTCGTGCCCCAGTCGCTGTCGCCGGTAATGCGGCCAAAACTCTGTGTCCAGAAATAAAACTTTAATCCCGAAACTCCGGTGCTGCCGTTTACTACTTTCTCAGGATGCAAATCAAACTGATTGTACAAACCAATGCACATGGGCAAAAGCAGCACACCAACAATTACCAATCCGGCAAGCCACTGCCAGCGCATAAAGTTTTTCCATTGCCGTTTGTAGGCAAACTCACAGCTCAGTGCCATAGCCGGAATCACCAAACCCAGCGGGCCTTTGGTAAGCATGGCGGCGGCAATGCCAGCAAAACCGGCGACCAAACTCAGCCATCGTTTTGTTTTCAGGTAAAGAAGGATTTGCCAAACTGCAAAGCTTACTGAGCCTAATAAAATTGTATCCGTGCGAATATCATTTGTGATGATGAAAACGCCCAGACATGACGAAAGCATTACTCCTGCAAGTAATCCGGTTTTACGATCGTAAAGCAATTGCCCTAAACGAACTGTAGAGAACACGGCCAGCACCGCAAATAAAAACGAAGGCAGTTTATAGGCCCAGTTACTCACTCCGAAAATTTTGAAGCTGAATGCCGACAACCAGAACAGCAACGGAGGCTTATCTAAGTAGTCGTGGCCGCGATCTTTTATTTCCAGCCAATTATCAGAACTCAGCAGATCACGCGAGATACCGAAGTATTGCGCTGCATCCACATCCATAACATCAACCGAAAGAGCGGTGGCAAACACCAGCAAAAAAGCGATGATGAAAAAGGTAAGATGCCGTGTGCTGAATTCGTTCTCCATAATTAGAGCCTGTTTAAAATTTGTTTTTGAGATTTGTTATGAGTTCATTTTTTCTCAGACAAGGCACATTTAGCAGTCGATATTAGGCAAATATCGACAAGAAATGTAACGCAGGATGAGGAAAAATGAGCCATAACAAAGCCGAAGTATAAAATTTAAACAGGCTCTTAGTTGAGCACTGTTTTACCAGGCATTGAGTTTGAGCAGTTGCTCTTCAAATCGTGTTTGAGGCAGGTAATTTTGCTCAAGTTCTGCGGCAAACGGAACTGGTGTATCGATGCTGGCTACGCGCATCACGGGGGCATCAAGATCTTCGAAACAATGCTCGCTGATCAGTGCCGAAAGCTCTCCGCCGATACCGCCTGTGAGATTATCTTCATGCAAGATAAGTGCCTTACCGGTTTTGCGTACGCTTTCATAAACAGTTTCGGTATCGAGCGGTGCAAGTGTTCGCAAGTCGATCACATCAGCACTGATCTCGGGATGCTTTTTCAATACGTCAAGCGCCCAGTTGACTCCAAATCCATAAGTAATGATACTTAATGAAGTTCCTTCGGCAACACGAGCCGCTTTGCCTATTTCAATGGTATAGTAATCATCGGGCACTTGTCCGGATATGCTCCGGTAAAGTGCTTTGTGCTCAAAAAACATGACCGGATTCGGATCTTCAAAAGCAGCCAGCAGTAAGCCTTTTGCATCATGCGGATTCGACGGGTAAACGATTTTCAGTCCGGGTGTATGGAAGAACCAGGCTTCGTTAGACTGTGAGTGGAAGGGTCCGGCCGCAACACCTGCACCTGTGGGCATACGCACCACAACATCGGCATTTTGTCCCCAGCGCCAGTGAATTTTGGCGAGGTTGTTTACGATCTGGTTAAAGCCTTCGGTAACAAAATCAGCAAACTGCATTTCCATCATGGCTTTCATACCGCTGATGGAAAGCCCCAATGCTGCGCCTACAATGGCCGACTCGCAAAGCGGTGTGTTGCGCACCCTGTCTTTTCCGAACTCGGCTACAAAGCCGTCGGTAATTTTAAATACGCCGCCGTATTCAGCAATGTCTTGCCCCATGAGCACAAGCTGCGGGTGTTTCCGCATGGCCAGGCGCAAACCGTCTGAAATGGCATCTATAAAGCGTTTATCGCTTACCGCACTTCCAGCCGGGGCTGCGGTAACCGAAGTATGCGGTGCAAAAAGATCGCGCAGCTCGCGGGCGGTATCGGGTTGCGGACGGGGTTCTGCAAAAGCAGTTTCCAATCCGCCATCGATTTCAGCTTTAATGCCGGCACGGATTTCCTCGCGCAGCGTTTCGGTAAGCAGTCCGGTTTCGGTGAGCCAGTTTTCGTAATTCGTAACCGGATCTTTCACGCTCCAGGCCTCCTGCAAACCGGCCGGATAGTATTTGGTTCCCGAAGCCTCTTCGTGCCCGCGCATGCGGAAAGTAACGCACTCGAGCAGTATCGGGCGCGGATTGCTGCGCAGCTCATTGGCCAGACGGCTCACTGTAGTATATACTTCCAGAATGTTGTTGCCGTCAACCTGAACAGCTTCCATGCCGTAGCCAATGCCTTTATCAATGAACTGCTTGCAGCGGAACTGTTCGCCCGAAGGTGTTGAAAGTCCCCACTGGTTATTTTCGATAGCAAAAATCACCGGCAATTCCCACACAGCAGCGGTGTTGAGCGCTTCATGAAAATCGCCTTCGCTGGCGCCGCCGTCGCCGGTAAACACCAATGTGCAGCGGTTTTCTTTTTTGAGTTTATGGGCAAGTGCAATACCGTCGGCAATTCCCAACTGCGGGCCGAGGTGCGAGATCATGCCTACAATTTTGTAGTCTTTTGCCCCGAAGTGAAAAGAGCGGTCGCGGCCTTTGGTGAAACCGTTTTCCTTGCCCTGAAATTGCGAGAACAGGCGGTTCAGCGGAATACCGCGTGAGGTAAAAACGCCAAGGTTGCGGTGCATGGGCAGGATGTATTCATCCTCCAGCATAGCCAGTGCTGCGCCTACAGAAGTACCTTCCTGTCCGTACCCCGAAAACCATTTGGATATTCGGCCCTGACGGAGCAGGACGAGCATTTTCTCTTCAATCATCCGTGGCTTCACCAGAGCTTTGTAGATGTTGAGCAATTGTTCGTTGCTCAGGGTCTGGCGGTCAAAACGGATTGGTGTTTCGGCAGTAATCATGCAGTAAGTTTAAGCGGGGCAAAATTACGTGTTTTGCAGTGCCGAAAAGCTGAATTTGGGGTAAATAAAAATCCTGACACTCTGCTTTTCGGCATTTTATCAGGATAAACGG
>CALRTD020000349.1:0-5341 GCA_943371015.1 Synechococcus sp. UW140
GTTTGAGGATTTGTTGGATGGTTGACATTTTACGTGTACTTGCTCAAAGCTAAGCAATGCACAGAAAATTTCATGAAACAATTCACTTGTTCAATAATAACAAATCAATCATAGCATCCGAACTTTCCAGCAGAAGATCAGCCGTTTTCGCAGGATGGACGCAGTTCAAGCATTTCAACTAAAATTAGTAGTTGACTTTTACGGCAGTAGCAGGTGTTGCAGAAAAAGTAATCTTTTCAGTTTTTCCGTTACTGAAATCAAGTACAATAAATTCAGTTTCATTCACGCAAAAAAGTTTGCTGTTACTGGCTGCAAATTGGTAATTGTTTCCGCAAATACGCTTCAGATCAGCCGACCAAAGTTGTTTGCCTTTTTTATCAATGCAGGTAAGCATCTCGGCTTTATCCCTCAGTGTTTTTTTGTGCTGGACAATTACATTTTTTTCTGGTGTATGCACAGGTGTGCTGCATGAATCAGTAAGGTTCAGGAAGGCAGGATCCAGCCAAAAGGTTGTTTTGGCAATTGTATCCGGCTTTCCGGTATCAAATCCTGAAAAATTTCTCAGCACAAGAACTTTCTTCAAATTAACAGTATCTCGATAGTCGAAACTCAAAAACTGTCGTTTTTCAAATAATACGTAAGCAGAGGTTGTTTCATTAGTTCCAAAACGTTCACACCAAGATTTCATAATTTCAGGGCTGAACCGTTTTTCAAGTTTGCCAGATTGGGCATTAAACATATGCTGTTCCCCGCTGGCGTATGTAAGTAAAAAGCTTTTTGCATCAGCAATGTAGCGATAACCAGACAGCGTTTGAGTTGTATCGGTAATTCCGAAAACGGCATTTCCTTTCTTGGTAATTTTTCCGGTTTTTGCATGCAAGGCAAAAGGCTCGTTGAGTTTATTTCTGTAATAAATGAACTCCCCAATCCATCCAAATAATTGCATAGGAATACTGTCGCCGCTTAATTCGCAACTTTGATGCGCGGCAGTATTTTCAGATGTAAACCAGTTTAGTCGTGCTTTCTTTTCCTTTGAAATGGTATCTCCGCTCAGGCTGTCTGTCTTCAGTGTTGTTATATAGAATAACGCACACAGCCGCGAAGTTTTACTTCCGGTAATTGATAGCTGTTCAAGATTGATTGATTTTGTTACAACAACCACATTTTTCTTGGTTGTTGTACAACTTGTCATCAGGATTGCTGCTGTGAGGTAGAGCAGATAACGCATATGATTTGGGGCTAAATAAGTACTGTATGAGTTTATCATACAGTACTTATTCTTGTTTGGTTAATTATGTCCGCCGTCGGTGGCTTCACAGTTATCGTGCATGAACGATTTTGATTCTTCGTGCCAGGGGAAATTGGTTGAATAACGGCCCGATTCCCACCAGAACTTCGTGCGTTTTTTATCGCCTGTAGTTACTTCGTTCATGGTTTCACAATCATACATGCGACCATTTACCATAGTGTATTTTACATACTGACTATTGTAAATATCTTCAAGCGGATTTTTATCGAGAACAATTAAGTCAGCCAGCTTTCCGGTTTCAATACTTCCGATGGCGTGATCCATACCGATGTAGTGCGCACCGTTCATAGTTGCGCAGCGCAGTGCCTGCATCGGAGTCATACCGCCCTGAGCAAGCATCCAGAGTTCCCAGTGCGCACCAAGTCCCTGCAACTGGCCATGTGCACCGAGGTTTACTTTAACACCGGCATCGGCTAATTTCTTGCAGGTTTTTGAAATGAGGATGTGACCGTTTTGGTACTCGGCATCCGGAATCATGGTGCGGTGGCGTGAGCGTGAATCAATTTCACCGCGCGGGTAGAAGTTGAGCAGGCGGTTGTTTTCCCAAACATTGCTGTGTTCGTACCAATAGTTCTCGCCGTTTACTGCACCGTAAGCTACAATGAGAGTAGGTGTATAGCCGGTTTCTGATGCGGCCCAGAGTTTTACCACATCATCATAAGCCGGAGCAACCGGAATGTTGTGCTCGATACCTGAGTGTCCGTCGAGAATCATTGTCATATTATGGTAGAAGAACGAACCACCTTCGGGCACAACCATCACATTGAGATTGCGTGAAGCTGTAATTACCTGCTGGCGTTGTTCGCGGCGGGGCTGATTGTAGCTTTTCACACTAAACGCACCGGCCGACTGATTACGTGTTACTGCAGAGCGCGCATCATCATAGCTATTGATTACTGCTTTGAAATCGCCTTCGGCACCATACAGAATCCAGCCTGTAGAGAAAATGCGCGGACCTGTCATATATCCCGCACGCACAGCTTCCGACTGCGAGAATACCATTTCGGTGTTTGAGGATGGATCGTGTGTAGTTGTTACACCGAACGCCAAATTGGTAAAGTAGCTCCACTGCTTTTGCGGACTCAATCCCTGGCGGAATGTGCCGAGGTGTGCGTGTGCATCTACAATGCCCGGCATAATGGTTTTGCCGCTGCAGTCAACAGTTTTTGCTCCGGCCGGAATTGTTACTTCTCCCGATTTACCAACGGCAGTAATTTTATTGTCGGTAACTACAACAGTGCCGTTTTCGATAACGCTGTTGTTTTTATCCATTGTAATAATTCGCGCATTGGTCAGCGCTACTGTTCCTTTGGGCTTGTCGCTGTTCAGTTTCAGGTCAATGGCAAGACCAACCGTATCCAGCGGCGGAAGCGAATCGGGTGCGCCGGGCAAATAGTCGAAACAGTTGGTTAGTGTGCGCGAGAAATAACGCTCGCCCATTGTCCAGTGCAGCGTTTTGCTGTCGCCGCTCCAATGCAGGCTTTGACCGGCATCGCGGGTTACGCAGGTGGCGGGTACTTGTCCCATGTTCTGGTCAAGTTCCAATGCTTTGCCGTTTGCAGGATAAGCACACACATAAACTTTGTGCAGTTCGCGGAACGCTAACCAGCGGTTATCGGGGCTGGGCATAATTTCCCAGGCGTAGGTTGAAGTAGCAAGCGTTTGATTTTTTTGCGTAGTAAGATCAAAGCTGAACAGTTCTTTGCTGTCACCATTATCCATAAAGCAAATCAGCTTTTTGCCGTCGGCCGAAAATAGCGGGCGTTCTGCTCCGGTGTAAAACTGAAACTGAGTAGTGCCGCCTGCAGCCGGAATGGTGTAGATTCCGGGCTTTGCAGAAAAAGAATAGCCCTGGTGGTCGTTGCCTTCTTCTTTCCGGTAAGCAATTGTCTTTGCATCGGGCGAGAATGCCGGTGTGCGGAATATTCCTTTTTCTGCCGTTACTTTCACCGGTTTTGCTTTCGGGGCTTTCATGTCGAGTGTCATTACTGCTCCGGTTTGCTCGTCGTCCCAGCTTACAAATGCAATCTTGCTGCCATCGGCCGAGAACGAGGGCTCAAACTCAAATGCTGTTCCGTCTGTCAGTCGCACAGGTGTTCCGTTTGGCAATTGTTTTTTCCAGAGGTAACCGGCCGCATTAAACACAAGTGTTTTTTCGTCGGGCGAGGTTACAGCATGGCGAATCATTTTAGCATTGAACTGATCAGGCGCCGGTTCCTGCTTGAAGCGAAGCGCTTTGTAGATGCGGTGCTTGCTGGTTACTGTAAAAGGAATATCACTTGCTGTGTTACTGGCCACATTTACTTTCTTGATTTTTCCTCCGGCCCAGATCACAATGTTTTGGTTATCGGGCATCCAGCTGAAACCGGTGTAAACGCCAAATACACACCATGCTTCCTGCTGATCTTTGCTGAGCTGATCGTACACCGGCCATTCTTCGCCGGTAGCAATGTCGTGAATGTAAAGCACTGATTTTTCGCGAACGCGGCGTACAAAAGCCAGTTGTTTTCCGTCGCGTGAAATCTGCGGACGGCAAGCACCGCCGGGGCCTCCGGTTACGCGTTCGGTTTCGCCGGTTTGCAAATCGTAGCGGTTGACTACATAAATCTGATCGTTCGGATCTTTGTTGTACTGGAAATAGCCGCCGGGATACATATCCTCGCTGTAGTAAAGCGATTTTCCGTCGGCGGAAACAGTCGGCTCGTTTACATCCTGCTGGCTGTTTTTCTTTTTGGTGAGTTGTATGCCGTCGCCACCGGTGGTGTGATACATCCACATTTCACCTGCGCCGATTGAGCGGGTAGAGGTGAAGTGCTTGCGGGCAATAAGGTAGTTTCCGTCGGCACTCCAAACTGCATTGTTGAGCAGGCGGAATTTTTCCTGTGTAACTTGTTTCGCTCCCGAACCGTCGGCTTTCATTGTCCAGATATTATCGCCGCCGCCGGCATCGGAAGTAAAACAGATCTGTTTTCCGTCGGGACTAAAGCGAGGCTGACATTGCCAGGCATGTCCTGTAATCAAAGGCTTTGCAGTACCTCCCGAAATCGGCATACTGTAAATATCGCCCAGCAGGTCAAATACAACAGTTTGTCCGTCGGGACTTACATCGAGGTTCATCCATGTACCCTCGTTTACTGTAAACTCAACTTCTTTGTATTCGCCCGGTGGATCATTTACATTCCACTTTTTAGGTTTGTCGGAACTGGCGGCTGTAATAACTACTGCTGCCGCAACTATCGGGAGAGCGACCCGGAAAAATTTTTTGTTCATGTAATTTACTTCGTAAAGTGAAAATGCGGGGAGTCCGAAAATACGGAAAACTGATGTAAACTGATGGTATTGCTGTTGATTATTTCAATGAACAGCAATAGACGTACTACAATGAAAACAGCCCGCCTGAGAGATTTCGGGCGGGCTGTTAAAAAAGAAGTATTGATCAGAAACCTACTTTGGGAGTTGGTTTTTGTTCGATGAGAATACCGAGGCATGAACCATCTTCGGCTTGCCCTTTCGACGGGCCTGCACCGGGAATAGAGATCACCACATTCATGTTACGTGTGCTTTCGCAGGTAAACTCCATGTGCTGTGCTTTATTGTCTGTAGCGTTATCGTAAAGTACTTCACCGGTAACAGCATCAGTAAGCGTGAAGGCGATATCTGAACCAAGTGCAGCATCGGCACAAATAGAAATTGAGTAATCAAAACCGGCATAGAAAACGGCTTTGAGTTTTGAAGTTGTGCCTTTAGCAAACAAACCGCTTTTCGACTGCGAGTTGTAGATGAAGCCCGGCTCAGAAGCCAAACTGCAGCCACGGCGGCGGTGAAAATTATTGCAATTGGCCTGCGATGAAAGGTCAACTGATATGGTCAGCATTGCAGCAGCAAGAACAAGCGAAAGGGCTTTTTTCATGGCTTCTGGTTGTTTTTAGTTGTAGTGCAGAGGATGATTGATTACTGAGCAGCAATGTAGCTGTTGCGGATTTCGGTCACTTTGGCTTTGATCGCATCAAACTGTTCTTTGGTGATGGATGT
>CALRTD020000350.1:0-5321 GCA_943371015.1 Synechococcus sp. UW140
CTATGTCAGCCACAGCTACAGAACTCAAAAACACAGCCCTTTCGGCTACACACATTGCCCTTGGTGCCAAAATGGTTCCCTTTGCCGGTTACAATATGCCGGTTTCGTATGCGGGTCTTAACGAAGAACATCTGACCGTGCGCAACGGCGTTGGTGTTTTTGATGTGTCGCACATGGGCGAGTTTATTCTGAAAGGCGACAAAGCACTCGACCTTATTCAGCTGGTAACCAGCAACGATGCTTCGCAGCTTTTCGACGGGCGTGTGCAGTACTCGTGCCTGCCCAATGCTTCGGGCGGAATTGTGGATGATTTGTTGGTGTACCGCATGGATGAGAAAACCTACATGCTGGTGGTGAATGCATCCAACATTGCCAAGGACTGGAACTGGATCAGCAGTCACAACACATTTGGTGTTGATATGAAAGATATTTCAGACCGCACCTCGCTGTTGGCTATTCAAGGCCCGAAAGCACAAGCTGCGCTGCAAAAATTAACCGATGTAAACCTGGCTGATATTCCGTATTACCATTTTGTGAAAGGCAAGTTTGCCGGTTTCGATAATGTGGTGATTTCAAACACAGGCTACACCGGTGCCGGTGGTTTTGAGATTTATTTCGATAACGAACAGGCCGACGGAATTTGGAAAGCAGTATTTGAAGCCGGCGAAGAATTTGGCATCAAGCCCATCGGACTCGGTGCGCGTGATACCTTGCGTTTGGAAATGGGTTTCTGCCTTTACGGCAATGATATTGACGATACTACGTCGCCCATTGAAGCCGGTTTGGGCTGGATCACCAAATTCAGTAAAGACTTTGTAAACAAAGATGCTTTGCTGGCACAAAAAGAAAACGGTGTGCAGCGCAAACTGGTTGGCTTTGAAATGATCGATCGCGGCATTCCGCGCCACGATTACGAAATTGCTGATGCCGAAGGAAACATTATTGGTAAAGTAACTTCAGGAACACAATCGCCCTCACTGCAAAAAGGCATTGGAATGGGCTATGTGAAAACTTCATTCAGCAAAGCAGAAACTGAAATCTTCATCAAAATTCGCGACAAAGCGTTGAAAGCAAAAGTGGTGAAAGTGCCTTTCTTTAAGGCATAATTCAATATTGATTCATGAAAAGAGACAGTGCTGTGCAAACACGCTGTCTCTTTCTTATTTTCGTAAAATGTCTGCCGAAACCACAACCCTGAAAATAGATGCCTGTTTCTCGCCTTTCCTCTATCCGGTATATGCCGATTCGGAAAGCATTGTAGTTATTATTGATGTGCTGCGCGCTACTTCGGCAATTTGTACGGCGTTTCACCACGGTGCTGCCAGTATGATTCCGGTGGCCACTGTTGATGAAGCCCGCGCACTGAAAGCAAGCGGAATGCTGGCCGGTGCCGAGCGCGATGCGATAAAAGTTGAAGGCTTTGATTTTGGTAATTCGCCCTACGATTACATGGGCGATCATGTGAAAGATCAAACCATTGCCATTACCACAACCAATGGCACTCAGGCACTTGATGCTGCCAAAAATGCGTACAAAGTTGTGGTGGGTGCATTCACCAACATTACGGCGCTTTGCGATTGGTTAGTTGCCGAACAGCGTCCGGTGCTGCTGCTTTGTTCGGGCTGGAAAAATCGCTTCAATCTCGAAGACTCGCTGTTTGCCGGTGCTGTAACGCAGGAACTCATTAACCGGAATCCTGACTATAAATTGGGTGATGCCTGTCTGGCACTGCAATATCTCTATCAGCAAGCCAAAGACGATCCGTATAAATTCCTCAGCCGCGCATCGCACAAAGAACGCATGGCGCGCCTCGGGTTGAAAAAAGACATCCGCTATTGCCTCACACCCGATCAGACCACTGCTATTCCCGTTCTGGTTAACGGCGCACTTGTAAAATTAGAAGCGGTAACCGCCTGAGGTGATTGAAAAATCACATAAACATCATATCGCCTTACACTTTAGACTCTCCACTTTTCACTACTTTAGAGGAATGCTGAAGCGATCACTCGTCATTTCAATACTGCTGATTACCGGCTGGCTGTTGCTTGTTCCAGCGCCGCAAGCCGAATCGTGGGGCTTTTGGGGGCACCGCCGCATTAATCGTATGGCTGTGTTTACATTGCCACCCGAAATGATGGGGTTTTACAAAAAGCATATCGAATACATTACCGAACATGCGGTTGATCCCGACAAACGCCGCTACGCAATACCCGAAGAAGCACCCCGGCATTATATTGATATTGACCATTACGGAAAATTTGCATTCGACAGTATGCCGCGATTTTGGAAGAAAGCTGTTGCCAAGTATTCGGAAGATACTTTACAGGCTTACGGTATTGTGCCGTGGTGGATTGATGTAATGACCTATCGCCTCACAGAAGCATTCCGCCAGGGCAACGTCGATAAAATTCTTCAGTACTCAGCAGAACTCGGGCATTATGTTGGTGATGCACACGTGCCGCTGCATACTACAGAAAACTACAACGGACAATTGACCAACCAGCACGGCATACATGGTTTCTGGGAATCGCGGGTGCCGGAATTGTATGGCGATGGCTACGATTATTTTGTTGGCCGTGCGCGATACATCGAATCGCCAATCAATGCAGCCTGGCAATTTGTGTATGAGAGTCACAGCTCACTCGACTCCGTGCTGTTTCTCGAAGCACAGTTGAATGCTTCAACACCGCCAGACCGGAAGTATGCTTACGAATCGCGCGGGGCAACCAATATGCGGGTTTACAGCGAAGAGTATTCGCGGGCCTACAGCAATGCACTAAATGGCATGGTAGAGCGCCGCCTGCGCGCATCTATTTACTACACCGGCAGTTTGTGGTACACCGCTTGGGTAAATGCCGGTCAGCCTGATTTGCGAAAGCTTGAGGAAAAAGAAGTAAGCGACTCCATGAAGAAGGCACAGGCCGAAGAAGAATTTCTCTGGAAAAACGGGAAGCTGAAAGGCAAGGGGCATGAAGACTGAACCAGTTCCGGTAATTCTCAAAAGCAGTTTGCTCTCAGTTAAGCATGGTTTCAGTACGCGGCACGGAGGTGTTTCGCCTGAACCATTCAATAGTCTGAATCTCGGCGGTAGTGAAGACACCGCAGAAAACATTACTGAAAACCGCCGCATTTTTTTGCATGCACTTGCACTCGATACAAAAAATGTAGCGTGGATGCAGCAAGTACACGGCACTGATGTTTGCCTTGCACAACCGGGGGCGCAAACCTGCGATGCACTGGTTACTGCTGAGCCCGGCATTACCTTAGCCGTGAGTACAGCCGATTGTTATCCGCTGCTCTTTCATGATCCGGTAAACCATGTCATTGGCGTTGCTCATGCAGGCTGGCGCGGAACACTGGGACGCATTGCTGCCGCAACTATCAATAAAATGAAAGCACTCGGAGCTATGCCGCAATTCATTCGTGTTGTTATTGGACCCGGAATCTGCGGCAGTAACTACGAAGTAAGTGAAGAAGTGCTGCAGCAGTTTTCGTTTGCCGGTTTCCCGTACAGCATCAGAAACGGTCGCCTGCTTGATCTGGCTCTTGCCAACCAGTTCGTACTTGAAGAGGCCGGAATACTTATGCTGAATATTGATGTAATGCATCGGTGCTCAACCGAAACTGATTTTTTCTCCTTCAGGCGCGATAATGGAATTACCGGAAGAATGTGGTCGGTAATTTCGTTGTGAACCAGTTGTGGAACTGAGTGAACCACTTGCCAAACAAAATTTGCGGAATGAAGAAGGTGTTGTAAGTTGCACAACCTCAATACACCAATCATGAAAAAAACTACTCTGCTCCTCAGTGCACTCTTCTTTGCATTGTTCGTTCAGGCACAATCGCCGGTACAAATTGTTTCAGCTGCTTACGGACTGGTAAACGGACAAACGCTAACATTTTACATTGCGCCTGATCAGGAAATACAGGAAGACTTTGATGTATTCTTTACAGGTACACCTGTTCCGATGATGAAAATCAAGAAGATGAATGATTCGCTCATTGGCGGTTCCAGATCATGGTTTTGTACAGATCAGACTTGTTATGCAGATCAGACTACCTTGTCGTATTCATTCAACGGTTCTCCCGGAACTCACCTTCAAACACATTTCAAACAAAGTCTTACTGTTTGTGATACGAATATTGTTCGCTACACAGCATTCAGTGTGACCAACCCCAACGATTCGGCTTGGGTTGATATTGTTTATTACTGTGTGGGAGGTTTGGCAAGTACTGCCGATGCACCGCAAACAACTTCATTAACTGCATTCCCGAATCCGGCCACCCATCAGGTGCAGCTTTCCTTTACGGCACTTCAGCAAAACACGCAGCTTGAAATTTACAATCAGCTTGGTGAACGTGTTGAAAGTCTGCAAATCGCAGCATTCACAACTTCGGCAGTGGTTGATGTGAATCGGTTTGCGGATGGTGTTTATCTGTTTCGTCTTGTAAACACTGAAGGTTTGCTGACTCAGAAAACAATTGTTGTAAGTCACTAACAGATGTAATTGATTAAATTAAAAACGCCGGGCAATTTGTCCGGCGTTTTTAGTGATGGATTAATGATGAATTTCTGTTGCTGCGGGTTACACAGAAATGCTGAACTTAGCGGCTCAAAAGCATCACACATGACCATTCAGCAAGCTCAGGAAACAGTTGATAATTGGATTAAAACCCACGGTGTTCGCTATTTCAGTGAACTTACCAATATGGCAATTCTTACTGAAGAAGTAGGAGAGGTGGCACGCATCATGTCGCGGCAATATGGTGAACAATCATTCAAAGCCAGCGACAAAGACAAACAGCTTTCTGATGAACTGGCCGATGTACTTTTTGTGCTCATCTGCATTGCCAATCAAACCGGTATTGATCTTACAGAAGCCTTACAGAAAAATCTGGATAAAAAAACAAACCGTGATAGCTCTCGCCATCACGGAAATGAAAAACTGCATTAAAAGATACACTGAGTAATAGCTCAGTAAAACGTTTTGTTTTCGCGTGCCATGCGTTTCAGCAGCACGCATGGACGGTAACGATCCTCAGCATATTCGCTGTAAAGTTCTTCCAACGTGCGAAGCACATTTTGTATGCCGATTTCGTCTGCCCATTTCAGCAAACCTTTCGGATAATTCACACCTTTTGTCATGGCTGTATCTAAATCTTCGCGTGTGGCTATGCCAAGATAAAGTGAGTCAGCTGCTTCGTTAATCAGCATAGTCAGTACACGATTCAGAACCTGTTTGGCAAGAGCCGCATCCTGCTTCGGCTCAGGCATTACAGCACCGGGCGAGTAATCGTAGTAACCGCGACCTGATTTACGA
>CALRTD020000351.1:0-5301 GCA_943371015.1 Synechococcus sp. UW140
CCGAATGCAAGGGCAGCGATCTCGTTGGCCTCGCCTACGAACAACTCCTGCCTTACGTGCTGCCCGCCGAAACGCCGGAGCAAGCTTTCCGCGTTATTGCCGGAGACTTTGTAACAACAAGCGACGGTACCGGCATCGTACACATTGCGCCCACCTTCGGTGCCGACGACATGCGCGCCGCAAAAGCGGCCGGTGTGCCCGCAATGCTTGTGCGTGATGATAACGACAAGCTTGTGCCGCTGGTTGACCTTCGCGGAAAATTCCGCCCCGAAATGGGTGAGTTTGCCGGCGAATACGTGAAAGCTGATTACCTCAGTGATACCGAAAAGGCTGCCGAAGTAGAACGCCTGAAGGCGCTTTCGGGCACACCGCTGGCCGAACTGGTCGCTAAAATCGTAAGCCGCACAAACGAATACCTGAGCACCGACGAGCGCATCATCCTCAAGCTCGAACTCGAAGGCAAACTCTTTAAGAAAGAAACCTACGAGCACAACTACCCGCACTGCTGGCGTACCGACAAGCCCGTGCTGTATTATCCGCTCGACAGTTGGTTTATCCGCGCTTCGGCAGCCAAAGAGCGCATGGCGGAACTGAATAAAACCATCAACTGGAAACCCGAAAGCACCGGAACCGGACGCTTCGGCGAATGGCTCAACAACCTGCAAGACTGGAACCTGAGCCGCTCACGCTACTGGGGCATTCCGCTGCCGATTTGGGTGAGCGAAGACAAAACCGAACAGCTCTGCATCGGATCAGCCGAAGAACTGAAAACCGAAATCGAACGCAGCCGCAAAGCAGGGTTCATGAGCAGCAGTCCGCTCGAAAACTTTGTGCCCGGCGATTTCTCCGAAGCCAATTACAATACGTTCGATCTGCACCGTCCGTATGCCGATGATATTGTGCTCGAACGCAATGGCAAAAAATTGTTCCGCGAAACCGATCTGATTGATGTTTGGTTTGATTCGGGCGCAATGCCGTATGCACAATTGCACTATCCGTTCGAGAACAAAGAATTAATTGACGAACGCAAATACTACCCGGCTGATTTCATTGCCGAAGGTGTTGACCAAACCCGCGGCTGGTTTTACACGCTGCATGCCATTGCTGTGATGCTGTTTGACAATGTGGCTTACAAAGCTGTTATTTCTAACGGACTTGTACTCGACAAGGTTGGTCAGAAAATGAGCAAACGTCTCGGCAATGCAGTTGATCCGTTTGAAACACTGAAAACGTATGGCCCGGATGCAACGCGCTGGTACATGATTACCAATGCATCGCCCTGGGACAACCTGAAATTTGATCCGGAAGGTATTGCAGAAGTGCGCCGCGGTTTCTTCGGAACACTGTACAATACTTACTCGTTCTTCGCCCTTTATGCGAATATCGACGGATTCGAATTTAACGCTGAGACACAAGTTCCGGTCGACGAACGCGAAGAACTCGACCGCTGGATTCTCTCGAAACTGAACAGTTTGGTAAAAGAGGTGCGCGTGAAAATGGAGGATTTCGATCCTACGCCCGCTGCACGCGCCATCGAAGAGTTTGTAGATGTGCACCTGTCCAACTGGTATGTGCGGCTTTCGCGCCGCCGTTTCTGGAAAGGCGAAATGACCCGCGACAAGCAGGCAGCCTACGAAACGCTTTATACCTGTCTCAAAGCCACGGCACAGCTGATGGCTTCGTTTGCTCCGTTCTTCGGCGATTGGCTGTATAACAACCTTACTTCCGGCAAAGATGAGTCAGTGCACCTGACCCTGCTGCCGAACATTGATGAAAGCGCTATTGACACAGAACTTGAAGCGCGTATGGAACTGGCTGAGAAATTCTCTTCGCTGGTACTTTCGCTGCGGAAAAAGTCGAATTTGCGTGTTCGTCAGCCCCTGAGCCGGGTAATGATTCCGGTTCTTGACGATGATTTCCGTCGTCGTCTGGAAAAAGTGCAGCACCTGCTTTTGCACGAGGTAAATGTAAAAACGCTGGAATATGTGACCGAATCAGGCGTGTTTGTGAAGAAAATCAAGCCGAATTTCGTGCTTTTGGGCAAAAAACTCGGAAAACACATGAAATCGGTAGCTGCACAGTTGGCGGGTTGGAACCAGGAGCAGATCAATGCGCTGGAGCAGCAGGGTTGGGTTGACGTAGCCGTTGACGGTGAAACGTTACGCATTGAACGCAGCGAGGTGGAGATCCTGATCGACGATTTGCCGGGCTGGCAGGTGGCTTCAGACGGGCGCTTGGTTGCTGCGCTCGACATCACGCTTACCCCCGAACTGGCCGACGAAGGATTAGCCCGGGAGCTGGTGAACCGCATTCAAAACCTCAGAAAAGACAAAAATTTTGAGGTTACCGACCGCATCAGTGTGAAGATCAGTGCAAACGATGGGCTTACATCAGCTGTAAATAATAATTTCGACTATATTTGCTCGGAAACTTTGGCAACCACCCTCGAAATGGTTCCGAATCTTACTGATTCAGAGGCCGTTCAAGTTGAGGTTGACGAGGCTATTCAAACGTTTGTACTAATCACCAAACAAAACTAAACTCTTCCGAACCCATGGCGAAAAAGGCGAAAAAAGCTGCCGCAGGTAAGAAAGCGGCCCCGGCAAAGAAAGCCGCCAAGAAAGCGGTGGTGAAAAAAGCAACCAAAAAAGCAGCTCCTAAAAAGGCCGCTAAAAAATCAGCGCCGGCCAAAGCCAAAGCTGCTCCCAAAAAGGCAGTGAAAAAGGCGGCGGCTAAGAAAGCAGCCCCTGCAAAGGCCAAAGCGGCTCCTAAAAAAGCCGTAAAAGCTGCCCCGAAAAAGGCAGTAAAAAAGGCCGCCCCGGCAAAGGCAAAAACCGCCCCCAAAAAGGCGGCACCCGCTAAAAAAGCTGCTCCTAAAAAAGTTGCGCCGGCCAAACCTAAAGCCGCTCCGGTGAAGAAGTCTGCTCCAGTAAAAAAGGCAGCCCCTGCTCCAAAACCGGCTCCGGTGGCTAAAACAACGCCCGCCCCGAAACCGGCTCCGGCTCCCAAACCAGCACCAATGAAAAAAACACCGGCTCCAAAAGTCGAAACACCTAAACCCGCTCCGGCTCCCGTTGATCCCCCCGTTCCGATGCTTGATGATGACATCATTCTCGATATGGACGACGACAACGATTCACCGGCGGTGAATGAACCTCGTATTGATGACGGCCATGAGTCTGATATTGAGCGCGGTGCATTTGACCACTTCTAATATTGAATTTTGAATTGACTAAGTGATGGCCAAAAAAGCAATCAAAAAAGCTGCTCCCGCAAAAGCTAAAGCAGCAAAAAAGTCGGTATCGAAACCAGCGAAAAAAACCCCCGCAAGTAAAGCGGGGGTTAAATCGTCGCCCAAAACGAAACCGGCCGCTAAAACTGCCGTAAAAAAGGCTGCCCCGGCTGCGAAAAAAGCACAGGTTAAAGCTGCTCCGGCAGCGCGTGCAGGCGCAAAAAAATCAGGTCCAAAAACTGCGCCTGCTAAAGCTGCGGCGTCCAAAAAAGCAGTTGCTAAGAAGGCCGTCAAACCAATAGCAAAATCAAAAGCCCCGGCCAAAGTTGCTGCCGTAAGTAAAAAAGCAGCCCAACCGGCAGCTAAAAAACCAGCAGCCAAACCGGCCAAAGCAGTTAAACCCGCTCCCGCCAAACCCGCACCGAAACCAGCTCCGGCTAAGCCCAAAGCAAAACCAGCTCCGCAAGCCAAGCCTGTGGCGCAGCCTCAAAAAACCGTAATCAATACGCCCGTTAAAACTAATATTCCTGTTGTAAAATCTGTTGTGAAACCGAAAGTGGGTATGTCTGTAAAAAACAATAAACCTGAAGCCGCTAAAGGCAATGATGACAATCGTTCGCGCTATTCCGATGCTGAACTTGTTGAATTCAAAGAACTCATTAACAAAAAATTAGACGAAGCTACACGTGACTATGAGCTGCTGAAGAATACGCTCTCGCACAAAGACGATCATGGCACCGACGATACATCACCCACCTTCAAACTTCTTGAAGATGGTTCTGATGTACTTTCGAAAGAAGAAACTGCACATCTCGCTGCACGTCAGGAGAAGTACATCCAGAATCTGAAAAATGCCCTTATCCGCATTCAAAATAAAACCTACGGAATTTGCCGTGTAACCGGCAAACTGATTCCCAAAGAACGCCTGCGCAGTGTACCTCACGCTACACTCAGTATCGACGCAAAACTTGGGCAGAACCGCTAGTTTTAACGTAATTTTTCAAAAAGCCTCCACGTACTGTCTGCGTGGAGGCTTTGTTTATTACAGCTTTGGCCGAAATATTGCATCTTTGCTCCCGTGAAAAAAGCATTGGCAATCATCCTCGCCGTTTTGTGTATCGACCAGGGAATTAAAATCTGGATCAAAACGCACATGACTCTGGGCGAATCATACCGCACTGCGGGAAACTGGTTTCACCTGCACTTTGTAGAAAACCCCGGCATGGCCTTCGGTTTGGAATTTACAGAAGGCACAACCGGGAAACTTGTACTCAGTATCTTCCGCATTCTCGCTGTTGCCGGCATAGCGTATTATCTGTTTACGCTCTTTAAAAAACAGGTGCGCCCGCTGCTCATCGTTTGCGTATCACTCATCCTCGCAGGTGCTCTCGGCAACATTATCGACAGTGCTTTTTACGGAATGGTGTTCAACGAAGGCACAACATACGACCCTCAGCTTGAAACGTATCTTGGTTATGGCGGAGTGGCGAAGATTAGTGGAGACGGCTACAGCTCGTTCCTGCATGGCTGCGTTGTGGATATGTTCTATTTCCCGGTGTACACAGGCGAATGGGGCGGCGATGAAGTAGTATTTTTCCGTCCGGTATTCAATATTGCCGATGCTTCTATTTCAGTAGGCGTGTTTATGCTCATCGTTTTTCAGCGCCGCCTTTATGGTGTGCAGGCAAAACTCAGCGAGCGAAAAATTCTTGCCTCCAATACTTTTTTTGGTGTAGTTATTTTTCTCATCAGCTCTTTCCTTTCACTAACTTTACTGAGTATGTTTGGCAGCACACACCCGCTGAGCACACTTACACTTACACTTGCATTTTTAGGTTCGGCAGCTCTCGGTTATGGCTTTTTCCGCATGCTGCAGCGCGAACCTGTTTACGTACCTGCAGTTGTTGAAACAGAAACAACAGGCGTACCTGACGAATATATTGCCAACGAAAACAATACAACAGCAGATCACGGTCAAAACACAACTTCCGAAAACGAAGCTGCTGAAACGCCTGATTCTGATACTCCCAAAGCATAACTGAACCACATAAAAAGAGCGCGGCTGAATC
>CALRTD020000352.1:0-5287 GCA_943371015.1 Synechococcus sp. UW140
CGGGCATTTTCTATTTAATGCATTTGATATTACCAATACCTACATCAATCAGCATTCGCCAACATCGGCTTGGGCAAATTGGACACCAGGTACCGGCATTCTTATCGGAGCAGCAGGGCTGGTTACTGCCGGACTATTTGTACTTTACAAGAATACACGAAATCATCCGAATCAACTGCTGTAGATGAAGTTACGTGTAAGGACTTGCAGTTTCACAGTTTTCAATGATATTAAATTTTTTTGCGGTTGATTTTTGCTTTTGGTTCGCTAAATAAAATTCTATTGGATTGTTTTTCAGTGTATTGTGATTTTTGCGGATACGATCTCAATTCAACTGATATTTTAATTCGCAAAAAGAGTCTTTACGATGTTAAGGGTTGTTTAACTTTGCACCCCCGCAATATCGGATGAAATGATATTGCAATAAACTAACTAAAGCATTTAAACCCCTGTTACCCTGTATTGTTTTGGTGATGAGCCAAAGCAAGAAATATCAGAAGTCTTTAAACAATACAATCTGCGACTTGAAAGGAGTTTCTTTTTAAGCCACTGCATTTTGCCGGGTAAAACCGGCCCAACAACACAACTATGAAAAACAACTTTACTTTGAAAACTCCGGGTGTTCTTAAAACAGCAGTGCTTGCACTTGTCTGTTTTTTGTTGCCCGGTATGCTCAATGCGCAACTCACCGGCACCCGAAACATTCCCGGCGATTATGCGACCCTCGCATTGGCAATCGCCGATCTTAACGCACAAGGCGTAGGAGCGGGCGGTGTAACTTTAAACCTGGTGGCCGGCAATCCTGAAACAGCGCCTGCTGGTGGCTACCAGATCACTGCCAGCGGCACACTTGCCGATCCGATTATTATTCAGGGTAATGCTAACGTCATCACAGCAGCAACTCAAACAGCCGGTTTGTTAACCGATGCTATTTTCAAAATTGTGGGTGGCGACTTTATTGCCATTAATGGTTTTGTAATGCAGGAAAATCCGGCGAACACGGTGTTGACTCCGTCAGGTTCAAACACCATGACTGAATGGGGGGTGGCATTGCTTTATGGATCAACTACCAATGGTGCACAGAACAATGCTATTGCCGGGAACACAATTTCGCTCAACAGGTTGTATGCCGCGTCTTGGGGCGTTTACAGTAACGTGCGGCATTCTGCAACCGCTGTAACTGCAACTGCAGATATAACCGCGCCTTCGGGTTCTAACAGCAACAACCGGGTTTACGCCAACATCATCAGCAACGTAAACTATGGTGTGGCATTTATTGGTTCCAGTACGCCTGCCAATATGGATAGTGGAAACGATGTTGGCGGAACTTCTGCGGTTACAGGCAATACCTTCTCCAATTTTGGTGGTTTAACCCCTGCAACTAACCCTATTTCAAATACAGGTACGGCTTATGGGATTTTCATGAACCATCAAACCGCAGACAATATTTCGTTCAATACATTTACCACCACACTTACCGGCACTTCGGTAACTTTTCGTTGTGTGTTTAAAGAATATACCGGATCAGCCCCTGTTGGTACATTTACTTCTTCAATCAACAATAACACCATTACCGTTACCAATACGTTCACTTCTGCCGGTACATTCGAACTTATCCGTTCGCAGGGCATGGGCACACTGGCAACAGCAACCATCAACATCAACAATAACGCTATTATAGGTTCGTCTGTTACCAGTAACTCTGCAATTATCTGCATCATCAATTCGTCTGCTCCGGGTGTTCTTAATATGAACAACAACATTATCCGTAACCTCGCCTCTGCGGCCACAACTCAGGGCGTAACCGGTATAAGCAATACCGCGAATGTGGTTTCTGCGGTTAATGTGCAAAACAATCAGCTGGGTAATTCGTCGGGTGGTTTCATTACCTTTTCTGCTGTTACAAACGGTGTGGTAACCGGTATTAATGTCACGGGTATAGCTACCACAACAGTAACTGTAACGGGTAACGATTTTCGTGGTATTACCCATACATTAGCCGGAACAGGGGCGCATAACTATATCAATGCTTCAAACTCAGTAGGCACTACTGTAATCAGCAACAATACTTTTACGGGTCTTAACATTAATACCACCGGCAACGTCACCATGATTAACGGTGGTGCATCAATGGTGGCTACCGGATCGCAAACCGTAAACAATAATTCCATTGTTACTTCTTTCACAAAAAGTGCAGCCGGTGGCACAGTTGCCTGTTTCAACACAAACGCTTCGTCTGCTGTCACAGCTGTGCACAACGCAAGCGGCAACAACTTTTCAAATATCAACGTAACCGGTGCCACAATCGTTAACGGTTGGAGTAATACCGATGGTTTAACAGCCAACTCACCAGTGAAGATTGTGACCAACAACACATTCTCCAACTGGACAGGTGGTTCGGGAAACCTTACGGCGATCAATATTAACTTTGGCGGAACCAATTCCACATATAGCAATAACACAGTTTCCAATATTACCGGAACCGGCGTAATTGTTGGTCTTAATAATGGCTCTTCAACCGGTGGAACTAGCCAGACAATTTCAAACAATTCTATTTCCGGACTTTCATCAACCGGTTCAGGTGGTCTTGTGAGTGGTATTTCCGGATCAAGTTCATCAACATCTACACTCACAATTTCGGGTAACACAGTTTCGGGATTAAGTTCAACCGGTGCCGCAACTGTAAATGGTATTACCATGCCTTCGGGAACAAACATTAATTGTTTCCGGAATAAAGTAGGTGATCTTGTTACTACTAATGCGGGAGGAACTGTAAATGGTATAAATGTATCTACTGTTACCAATGCTACGGTTCACAACAACCTTATTGGTGATTTGCGTGCTACCATTGCAAGCGGTACAACTGCAGTAAATGGTATTAATGTGGCGGGCGGTACAACTGTGAACCTTTACTACAACACTATTTATATGAATGCCACGAGTACGGGTGCAAACTTCGGAACAAGTGGTATTAATGCAGTTACCAGTGCAACGCTTGATTTGCGTAATAACCTGGTGGTAAACCTTTCTACCGCGACCGGAACTGGTTTAACCGCTGCTTATCGTCGCAGCACCACTACACTTACCACTTACGCATCCGCATCAAACAACAACTCCTTTTATGCCGGTGTACCTTCTGCCACAAACTTGATTTTTACAGACGGAACTAACTCAGATCAAACACTGGCAGCGTTTCAGTCGCGCGTAGCATCGCGCGATGCGGCTTCGGTTTCTGTAAATCCTGTTTTCTCCAGCACTGCAGTAGCTAATCCCGGCTTCCTGCACATTCCAGCTGCATCTATTTACCTGCTCGAAAGCGGCGGCACTGTTATCGCCGCTGTTACCAACGACTTCGATAACGATGCTCGTCCGGGTCCGGCCGGTTCTGTAAACGGTGGTGCTATTGCTCCGGATATCGGTGCCGATGAGTATGATGGTTCGCTGATTGGCTGCACGGGAACTCCCACAGCCGGAGTTGCAGCTTCGTCGCCAGCATCGCGTTGCGTTTCGGGAACCTTCACACTTTCGCTCACCGGCGCTTCATCTGGTCCCGGTATAACTTATCAGTGGCAGTCATCAACTGTTTCCGGAGGTCCGTACACAAATATCAGCGGAGCTACTTCGGCTTCTTTCACTACCGCATCAATTACTACTACTACCTACTTTGTGTGTGTGGTAAATTGTGTTCTGAGCGGTTCCTCTGTAATTACTAACGAAGTAACCGGCACCGTTAATCCGTTGCCGTTAGTAGCAGTTAGCCCCACCAGTGCCACCTTCTGTACGCCGGGAGGAACGCCTGTTGCACTTACTGCTTCCGGAGCTTCTACCTACACCTGGGCACCGGCTACTGCGCTAAGCGCAACAACCGGAGCAACCGTAAATGCAACACCGGCAAGTGCAATTACTTATACAGTTACAGGAACTGATGCCAATGGATGTACCAATACTGCTGTTACTTCAATTACTACGGTAACAAATCCAGTAATTGCAAGCGTTACAGCTACACCCGCAGCCATCTGTCCGGGCAACAACTCGCAACTGCAGGCCAGTGTAAACTTTAACACGCCGGTAAATACGTATGCATTTTCAAGTGGCACAGGAGCAGCACTTGATCCGATGGCTGGTGCAGCATCAGCAATCGGTACAGACGAAGATGATACACCTTCAGGTACTTTGCCAATTGGGTTTACATTTAATTTCAACGGAACTAACTACAACAACTTCTCTGTATCACCCGACGGATGGATTCTTATGGGTACAGGTATCGCTGTAGATCAATTTACAAACAGCGTTACGAGTGCTACAAACATCCCGAAAATTTATGCTTACTGGGATGATATTACTACCGGAATTGATGGCGGAGTAACGTATCTGGTAACAGGTACAGCACCTAACCGGATTCTGAAAGTACAGTGGTTTGTTACCATTCCCTACAACTTAACGAGTTCGTCAAATGCCACTTATCAGGTTTGGCTGTATGAAACGACCAATGTAATTGAGTTCCGTTATGGTTCAATGGGTTCAAGTACATCTGAAGCAGCATCAGCAGGATTAACCGGCTCTTCAACCAACTACCAGTCAATAACATTCAGTTCAAACACATCAAGCACAACCGCCCCGAACAATACCAATTCTACACCACCAGCTTCGGGTCGGATTTATACTTTCACACCCGCACTCCCCACATACAACTGGGCTCCGGCAACGTTCCTAAGCAGTACCAGCATTTTGAACCCGGCAGCTGCAGCAGTTACAGCCACCACTACCTATACATTTACAGCAACCAATGGTGTTTGTTCAAGCAGCAGTCCGGTTACACTCACTGTTAATACTCCTCCCACAGTTGTTGCATCGGCAAGTGCAACTGCAATTTGTACAGGAGGCTCCTCAAACCTTACTGCCACAGGCGCAGCTACCTACCTCTGGATGCCCGGTTCACTTACCGGAGCAACAGTAAGTGTTTCACCTGTAGCTACAACAACCTACACCGTAACCGGCACCGATGCAGCAGGTTGCCAAAACACAGCGCAAGTTACCATAACCGTTAATCCGCTGCCCGCTGTAAATGCATCATCAATTCCGGCAGCAGTTTGTGATGGCGGCACAGCCAACCTTTCGGCCACCGGAGCAGTAACTTACACCTGGATGCCCGGCTCACTTAGTGGTGCTGCTGTAGCCGTTACTCCTGCTGCTGCAACTACTTACACCGTAACCGGTATCGATGCCAATGGTTGTGAAAATACAGCTCAGGTAACTGTTTCAGTAAACAGTTTGCCCACAGTTAATG
>CALRTD020000353.1:0-5277 GCA_943371015.1 Synechococcus sp. UW140
TACTGCCGAGTATAAATCAGCTGCAGAAGCTGTTGATGCTCCTTTGCCTGCACGGCTTTTCCAATTTCCTTTTGTGAAAAGTGTTTTTGTTACAGCTAATTTCATTACCGTAACAAAGTCTGACATTGTGCTTTGGGATGATATCGTACTCGAACTTCGTGAGTTCATCCGCGATTATCTCAACAAAGACGGCGCAGTAATCAATAACCTGCCCGAACAGAAAGTTCATACCGATTCCAGTTTCAAAGAAACGACAACTGTTTTCACCGAGCATGCGGCGCCGCAGTCAGAAACAGAGCACAAAATTGTGGAAGTGCTGGAGCAATATGTGCGCCCGGCTGTTGAGTCAGACGGAGGATTAATCACCTTCCGTTCTTTTGAAAATGGTACGGTTACCGTTCAGCTCAAAGGAGCCTGCAGTGGTTGTCCTTCCTCAACAGTTACGCTTAAATCCGGCATCGAAGCCTTGCTTCGCCGTATGGTTCCGGGTGTGCAGGAAGTGGTTGCAGAGGCCATGTAATTTCATTAACACCTAAAAAAATCCCGCTGAATTTTTTCAGCGGGATTTTTTGTTTTACAATTCGCTATCGAATCAACGTTACATGCCCCATCACGCGTTGTTTCTTGCCGCGTGAGTCAACATAGTTTATTCGCCACACGTAAACATCTTCCTGGCAGGGCGCAGTCATGTAGGTTCCGTCCCAGCCTTGATTAATATCTTTAGAGCTGAAGATCAGCATGCCCCAGCGATTGAACACCAGAAGTTCATACTGTGGAATATTTACACCGTAGGCAGTGAAAATATTGTTTTCGCCGTTTCCGTTTGGTGTGAATGCATTGGGGACGTAAATAGATGTTTCCTGTTCTACAATTATTGTGAGATAAGTTGTGTCAGAACAACCACCGGCATCAGTAACAATTTGCATGGCGGTGTACGTGCCGGGACCTGGATAAGTATGAGTCACATTTCCAAAGTTGCAGCCAACAATCGAATCTCCGTCACCAAAGTAAAATACGCAAGCAGTTCCGCCAATGGCTAAATCTGTAAACACCACATTGGGCGAAAGCTCATTGACGGTTGTTGTGTTTGAAATAACATCGGCTGTGGGTTGCGCAAATATTACCACCGGCCCGAACGAAAGTGAATCAATACAACCCGCTCCCGATTGTGCAACAAGCGTAACTGTGTAGCTTCCGGCAGCTTGGTAGGTATGTGAAGGGTTTTGTGATCCTGAAACATTTTGCAAACCCGATGCGGGATCTCCAAATGTCCAGCCGTAAACTGTTGCACCGGTTGTGATGTTTGTGAATGTTACAGTTGCCGGAGCGCAATCGCCGGGTGATGCGGTGAAACTTACCTGCGGCGCCGGTGATACATTCACGGTGTAGGCTTGCGTGGTGTTGCAGCCGTTGCTGTCGGTCAGCGTAGCGTTGTAGGTTGTGGTTGCAGTTGGGTTTACACTTTGTGTTAATCCCGGCGGTAAGCTATTGTCCCACGTTATGGTATATGCGCCCGTTCCTCCGGTTGCTGTGGCATTAATTACGGAAGTATCGCCGCTGCAAATTGTAGGTGTACCGTTCAGCGTTAAACTCAATGCTGCCGGTTGTGTTATCGTGTAATTAAGTGTACTCGAACAACCGGAAGAATCTGTAACCAGCACAGCATAAGAACCGGCACACAAACCGGTTGCCGAATTAGTTGTGCTTATGTTGGGCGACCACGCATATGTATAAGGCGGTGTGCCCTGCGGTGTAATATTCAGTGAACCATTGCAGTCGCCGTTGCAGGTAGGATTAACCTGAACAGATGTTGCCGAAACACTGTTTTGTGCCTGAATGGTAACAACGGCTGTATCAGGAATGCCGCATGAAACTACATCGGTAATGAGTACGGAGTATGTACCTGCACAAAGTCCTGTTGCCGTTGGTCCGTTTCCGCCGCTGGGCAGCCATTGGTAGGTAAACGGACCTACACCGCCCTGTACGTTTACAGTTGCTGTACCGTTGCAACTGTTACAGATATCAGGTGTGTTGGTGGTGGCGTATGTAAATGCTGATGAACACTGTATAAAATCAATAAAGACGCCAGAATCATAAATGCAGTCAGATGCATCGGCGATGGCGGCTTTGAAGTGATAGCTTTGGCAAGGCACTAACCAAACCGATGAAGTAATTACCGTTGTAAGACCATTGAATTCTATTGTTGTGCCTGTGCTGTTATCAACATAATAAGTACAGTTTACGCAGGGGCCGGTATTGTTATTGCCATTGTTAATGGAATTGATGCCTACCGGAATATTGGGCGGAATAGTCGCAATATTCAGCCCTGTGTATTGTCCGCCGGCCGGATTTGGGCCAGTGATGAAGAAGCCGAAAATATCGTTGATTGAGTTTACAAATACCGGATATTCATCAGATCCAAATACAAACCGAATGGTGAGTGAGTCGCATTTGGGAAGGATATCAAACTCAAGTATGCAAACATCATTTTGTGCTGTTGGATCAATACCAATCAAATCAGGATCATTGAATGGATTACCAGCTGCATTTACGCAAACACCCATATCGAATGAAGTAGTGTTTGGAAACGGAATACTGTCGGTTAAACCTGTACACAGAATGATACCACTATTGATACCAAGATTAGTTGCATTGCCATTCGAAAAACTGGCATACGAACCTTGCGGACAATTAAGTGAAACATTGCTTACTGCGAGTCCGCTGCTGACCAGCGACTGGATAAGCTGATTTGTATTAACCGTTGAGTTTACAGTGAGCTGTGCGTTAAGCAAGCCTGCTGTAAACACGCAAATAAGCAGCAGGAAAGTCCTGACTGATTTCATGATCAAGTTAGTTAGGTTGCAGAAGCAACTGAAGTGAGTACATGTATTGAGCCTTACAAATATAAAAAATTGATAAAGCTGCACAAGAAGTTTTACCGGGAATGATTTTGATTTACAGGAACTTCAATAAACATGACAGGTGTAAATACAAAAACCACCGGCCGAAAACTTCGGCCGGTGGCTGGCAAACACTGCTGCTTTGGCAGCACACGAAACATCGGTTATAAAATCTTATAAGTTACATCATCAAGCGTCACGATATTGCCGTCGGCACCTAAGGCTTTAATATTGGTTAGCGTAACCCGATCACCTCTGCGAAGGCTGTTGAAACTAGTCTTTACTTGCGGTGAGAAGCCCCCCCCGGTACACGGTAAATCAGATGAAATAGGACTTGAACTTTGTATCTCTACTTTGAATGAGACGACACGGGCTGAGGCTTTAAATTCAAAATTGGGATCGTAGTAGGGAATAATTCCCGGACAAGCCAGTAACTGTGACTTTGATACTGCTGATACCGGTGTTTGTATGCAGCTTAAACGGGCAGTTGGTTTCGGTAATGGTTTTACACGAAATTGTATCTTACCCATATCACGCATTTTTCCATCAATCTCAGCGACTGCACTAATGTGAAGAAATCCAACTTTAGGTTGAGTAACTATGTATTGTCCGTTGCCTTTGGGTGTAAGCACTCCATTATCAGAAGAAACACGAAGTTTTTCGTTGGGAATACCGGGAACTGAAACAGTAATCGGGTTTTCAAGCCCGGCATACATTACATTCATTTTATCGGCACTTACAGTAAGCGCAGGTCGTGCAACAATGTATTCCGATTGAAACGGAAACTTCATGACTTGCCCTTTGGGTGTGCGCATACTAATCATCCCGTTGTATTGCTTGATGCCTTCGCTGCTGGCCTGAACAGCGTATTTGCCAACGCCGCGCTCTACGTTTACACTGTCAAAGGCCCCGCGCATTTTACCGGTTACAGCATCGTAATCGCCGAGATAAATTTGCGGCTTCAGTGTTTTGTTGAAAGCGGCGAGGAAAATATCTGCCTTGTAGTTTTCGCCGAGCAACACATAATTGCTTTGAGCTACAATGCGCGCAGCTACCGTGTCGAACGGAATAACATCGGCTTCAGTTTCGCGCAGCAGTGCATCCACAACATCACTTTCAGCACTCTTCACATCATCCTGAATTTTTGAAAGAATTGCTACAGATGCTGCCAGCGGGGAGTGATAAAAGGTTTTCATCTCCCAGGTTTTCAGCTCAGCTTCGCCTTTCGGATCATTCGTATCAATATTCAGGTTAATGCTCTTCCGTGTTTCCGGCTCCAGCAAATTGAGCAGTGAAGTTTTATAGGTTTCCAGTTTTTGCTTGAGTACACGCGCTTCACCGTTTGAACCATCTTCTGCAGTACCTGCCAGTATATTTGTAGGAATATCATAGTTGTCCTTTGCCTCTACAAAACTCAGCCGTATGGTATCTTCTTCATGATTGGTAAAGCCTTCGGTTTCGCGGATCAACCGTTTTTTGAGCTGATCAATGTGCTGATTTATTTCTTTTGAAAGCCGGCGCGCTTCCTGTGCTTTTTTCCAGTTCGTGCCTACGCGCGCCGGATCAACACTCCTGCGCGAATCAAACTCGGCATACAGCGCATTTATATCTCTGTCGATTCCGGCTGCCGTATTTTCAAGTCCGGTATTTACAGTTACAAATGCATCCAGAATTTCTTTTGATACATTGAGCGCAAGCAGGGCAGTAAGTACAAGGTACATCATGCCAATCATTTTTTGCCGGGGTGTTTGTTTGCCTGAAGCCATAATGCGGAAGTTTAAAGGTTCAACAATGCTGATTTTGACTTCCTAATTCACTCACCCCATAAAAAGATACATCCCCGGCAAACTTTTTTGCCGGGGATGCATTCTGGTAAAATAAGCAGTTATCGGATGACGGTAATTTTTTGTGTTCCGACAATTTCTCCCGACTCATTTCGTAGTGTAATGATGTAGTTCCCGCTTCTCAACCCGCCTGCATAAATACTGTAGTTGGTTGTGCCGGGATTGATCTGAATTTTTACAGCGGCTTGCGAAATTTTACCTGTTGCAGCTTCGCGAAGTTCTGCAGTTAAAAGTTCAGATTGCGCCGGTTCAGCATGCAGTGAAATTGGTGCTGATGCAACAGCAGGATTCGGAAAGACAGTGAAACGGAATTCCGTGTTAAGCTGACTCAGCGCGGAAGTAGTAAGCAAGGTTAGTTTTATAATTGTACCGTTTGCACCAACGCACCAGCCTGCACTGTCGTTCGGGAAATGCACTGCCCAAAGCCTTTCGGTTGTGGATGATGATTGCATGAGCCACTGAGCGCCTCCGGTTGTGGTGGTAAATACTCGTCCCGAATCGCCGGCTACCCAGCCTGTTGTTGCAGAGGTAAA
>CALRTD020000354.1:0-5259 GCA_943371015.1 Synechococcus sp. UW140
AACCTTCGGTAAAAAATATCCGGCGAAGTGTACGGTTATCAACTCCCATACTCCACAATACACCTATGTCTTTTTTCTTTTCGATAATCAATAAAGTCAATGAGCCTATGGTATTAAACATGGCTATTGAAAGAATAAATAATAAAATAATAGATGTCCACAATTTTTCCGACTGCAGCGTTCGAAACAAGATTTCGTTTTGCTGATATCGGTTTTCTATTTTAAGCTCTTTGCCAGTGATTGAAGCTATTTTCTGGATTACGGCCTCCGAATTTACACCGGGTTTCAGTCCAATCTCAATTGATGTACATTCATTAGAATAATCAAGCAGTTTTCTGACGTTGGCAATAGGTACAATGACGTACTTCCCGTCGAAATCATTGCTTACTGCATAAAATCCGCTTACAAAAAACAGATCATCTCTAAACGGCGATTCATCAATTGAGTTGATGTCAACCGCCAAACTCCGGTCGCGGCGGGGCATATATACTTTCAGCGGCGACATAAAGCCCAATCCGAGGCGAGCCGAAATTTCGCGTCCCGGTATAGCGCCTGTGTAGCCTTGCGGATGCAGATCGAAGCTGCCCTCGCGTACAACCGTATCAAACCTGCAATTATTGGCATAATCGTCGTTAACACCGCGCAGGGTTACAATCATTTGCCGGCCTTCGCATTCGGCCAGTGCATTTTCTTCCACTATTTCGTTATACCATGCTACGCCGGGAACACTGCGCAACTGCTTCAACTGCTGCTCCGAAAGCGAAAATATTTTCCCGCGCTCGGGCGTTATACGCACATCCGGATGAAATGAGTTGTAAAGCGATTCAACAAGCCCGGTAAGTCCGTTCATTGCCGAAAGGATGATAATGAGTGCCGCAGTAACAACAGCCACGCACGAAACTGAAATCCACGTTACAAGGTTAATCGCATTGTGCGATTTGCGCGAAAACAGGTAGCGGCGGGCTATAAACAGCGAAACATTCATACGTTCTTACCGCTGATAATGAGTTGCGAAATTACTTTTTCAGCAGTTCGTCGATACGCTCTGCATAATCAAGCGAATCATCAAGATAAAAAATGAGCTCCGGAATTACCCGCGCCTGATGACGAATGCGTGTGCCTAAAATATGGCGCAGCTCGTGCGAGTGATCTTTAATTAACTGAAGCATCTGCTCTTTGTCCTTCACCGGAAAAAGGCTGACATATATTTTTGCCACACCCAGATCGGGGCTAACGCGCACCATGGTAACGGTAATCATTACCGGCCCGAACTTACTGCGGGTCTCTTTCTGGAAAATATCAGCCATCTCCTTTTGGATCAGGCGGGCAAACTTTTGCTGACGGGTTGAATCCATTTCGGCACAAATGTACGGAAAGACCGGCAATCGTTACCTTTGTATTATGTATATGCTCTATATCAAGTCGCTTCACGTCATCTTTGTGGTTACATGGTTTGCCGCCCTGTTCTATATGCCGCGTTTGTTGATCTATCACCGCGAAGCACAAGACAAGCAGGAGCCCGACCGCGGTATCCTGAGCGCGCAGCTTAAAATTATGCAGCGCCGCCTCTGGAATTTTATAGCCTGGCCGGGCATGGCGCTGAGCTGGATTTTCGGACTGTGGACGGCCTTCAATCCTTATCCTTTTGAGTTTCCGTATCCGTGGAATCAAATCTGGTTTATTCTGAAATTCGGATTTGTGCTGGCACTTACCTTGTATCACCTGAAAACACATTTCATCTACAAACAGATGCAGAATGATATTTTCCGCTGGACCTCAATGCGGCTGCGGATGTGGAATGAAGTGGCTACTTTGCTGCTGTTTGTGATTATTTTTCTGGTTATCCCCAAGAAAAACGATGGCTGGGTTTGGGCACTTTTTGCACTCGTACTTACCGGCTTGGCTATATATATTGGCGTTTTTCTCTACCGCCGTCACCGCCGCGCCGAAGAAAAAGCGGCTGCGGAAATAGCCAATCAGGTAGCCGAAAAAATTAACGAAACACCTCCTGCCCCACCCGAAAACTGATCTTTTCGTGATGTTGTTTTAATACCGGCTTTATGTTTAGGTGACAATGCTGATTTACGTTTGCAGAAATATATATCTGTTAATGAATAATCAGCCTGCACGTATTCTTATTATTGACGATGAGCCAGACATTCGCGAGTTTGTAAGCTATAACCTTTCACGACGCGGCTACATTGTAGAAACTGCTGCCGACGGAAAAGAAGGCTATGAAATGGCGCTTACTTTTCGTCCTGATCTTATTATTCTTGATATCCTGATGCCGGTGATGAACGGTTATGAAACCTGCATCCGCCTGCGCCGAAATCCTGAGTTCAGCAGTACACGCATTCTGTTTCTTTCGGCACTCAATGAATCGTATGCACGTGAGTTGGGCATCAAACTAGAAGTTGACGGCTACATTAGCAAGCCGGTGCGCATGGAGCTGTTGCTCCGCCGGATTGATACCTGGGTGCGTAAAGCCAGTTAATACTCTAATCATTAACTGCTTTCATCTCTTTTGACAACTCTGAAAACTTGTCAGCTACCTTTTGCAAGATTTTTTTCTTTGATATTGCTCTTGATTTTGATCGACCAATTTGATCTCAAACAGAATACGTGACATTGTATTGAATCGCTTCGGATTTTCGTCTGGAATTAAATTACCTGCCTAAAGTTTTTGCTCGATTACAACCATTGATCATCATCCTTAATTACTCAAGTGACATTTATATTTGGCCTATTTTATTGAAGGGCTAATCTGTTTTATTGTTTACAAATACTTATATCAGGAATTTACTAACGAGATAACAAATTATTACAAATTTCAATAATAGATCTGTCTATTTATTCCTCATTTAGTAAAATTCGATTAATTTTAAAAATCTGTATTTCAGCTATTTATATTAAATAAAATCTTAAAAAGATAAATATCCACAGTTTAAATGATTTTTTAAAAATACCATAGTTATAGATTCGTAAAAAATCACATCGGGCATATTTCATTTAATTAAATACAATCTATTCAGCCCATGAAAAAAACAAATCAAATTTCTTTATGCTGCTTTGCTGTACAAATCTTTTTTCGTGAATGCGTGATTAATTGATAGCCCCTATGAAATCAGTAACAGCTCAACAAACAAATAAAGTAAAAAAACACATTACTTTTTTTACGCTTCTTCTTTTTTCTTTGACTTTGAAAAGTCAGACCGCTTGCACAAATGCCATTGCACTTCCGGCAGACAACAACCTCATTAATGCCATTACGACTCATAATGAAGTTTGGCACAGCTTTGTTGCTCCAGCCAATGAAGTACGGCTTACTTATTTCGTTACACAAGCCGGATATTCAGACATGGAAACAGTTACTGTTTATCAGGCGCCGTGCAATACGCCTTTGGTATTGGGCACAGCTACACTGCCAAACAATCAGCCCCAACATCTCAGTCTGCAACTGAACAACCTTACAGCAGGCAGTGTATACTACATCAGTCTTACACGCCCTGCACCATGCGCAACCTGCCCGCAACAGGCACACTATAATTTGTCAGTACAGGCATTTCCTGCTGTAGGTTATTGGGGAATCAGTGTACTTGATACATTATCTAATCCACTTGCAGGGTGTATTGATGAAGAAATGCAAACCGACTATCAGGCTACAGATTGCGGACTTCTTCTATCAGTTTGCCCCAATCAGCCACTACTGTTTACACACGCAAGTACGAACCTTGGTTACAGTTACGGAACGTCAGCAACTGGTACATACATTGCGGGATGGCAATTTACAGGCGGATCCTGCAACGGTACTTATATTGACTCTGTTGATACCGCGCTGCAATCTTTTGTATGCAGCTATCCTGTGCCGGGTATTTATGCTGTAAGACTTGCACATTTATGGAGGCCAGATTCATCACAACCGTTTATTCTTATAACTGGTGTTGAAATACAAATTGAAGTTAGAGCACCTATACAGGCCAGCCTGAGCATTACCGGGCAAAACGGTTGTCTATCTGATACATTACGGCTTTTTTCTTCTGGTGTTGATCTACAGCACATTCAGTTTTATGTGGATGGAGTTCCATATTCAAACTGTATCAACACAGCAAATTTTCTCGATTGTGATTCAATGATCAGCTTTGACAACTCGCATCCGTTTTATTACCCGCCATTATCGGGCGGTTCACATACAGTTTCGCTTGTCGTATGGGATGAGTGCAGCCGCGACAGCGTTTCACAGCTTATCCACTTTGGACCGAAAGCAAATTTCACCTACAACAACGATTGCCGCGTCAGGTTTGATGATGCCAGCACTTGCCCGTCAGACATCGCTGCATGGAACTGGAATTTCGGCGATCCTGCATCGGGTATATACAATACTTCTTCGGGGCAAAGCGTGTGGCATAACTTTACCACACCGGGCAATGCTTATCTCGTCTCGCTCACAATTACCCTCACCGATGGTACGCAGAACACATTTTCGCAGTATGTGACCGCACCGTTTCCGCCGGATGCAACCATCTCAGGCTATACCGTAAACAATTGCGGCAACGGCACAATTACTTACACCTCGCCCTGTGCCCCCGGCATGACTTACACTTGGCAAGTTGTTGGCGGTACAGGCACTGTGTCTGCCAATGGGTGTTCTGTTGCTGTGAACTGGAATAGCTCAGGCGGCTATGTCATTCTGTACGTTTCCAGCTTTCCACTCGACTGCACCAACAGCGACACGCTTTTTGTGGCGGGTTGTTGCAACATTGGCCAGGCTTATTCATCCACGAATACAACAGGTAAAATCTATCTGAACAATCGTACCGCATCATCAGTGCTATCCGATCCGCTGCTTGCACCTTTTATCAGCGGCAATACATTCACTGCTTCACCGCAGAACGACATTGTCATCAACGGTATTTTCACTGTTGATGTTCCGTTTGAATTTGTCAATTGCCCGTCGGTGAATCCCGGCACAAACGCAGTGCTTGATGTGATGGCAGGTCAAAGCCTGACTATCGACAACAGCCGCATAAACTCCACCTGCGATATGATGTGGGATGGTATCTATGTGCAGGGCAATTCAGCCAGTGTGATTGTGAAAAACAACAGCCTGATTCAGCAAGCCAAAAACGGTATCGTTTCAGTTGCAGGTGGTCATTACGACATTGAAAACTCGATACTACAAAACAACGTCTATGATATTCAGGTCAAGCAATATTACCAGCAACACAGTGGCACAGTGCGCGGATCTCTGTTTACGATGAA
>CALRTD020000355.1:0-5258 GCA_943371015.1 Synechococcus sp. UW140
CGCTAACACTGAAATGGATTAACTACAACGCGCTTTTGGTCGATTTCACTTACAAGAATAAAACAGACAATACCAAACATTTCCGGCAGATTACCCGGTTAAATCCTTGCTTTTTCTTAGGCAGCGAATCATTTACATTACCTGAAGATTCAATGCAATTGATCTTCGGCACCCAATTTTCATTCAATGCTCCAAAGGAATATTTTAGTGTTGTTGTGGATGATGAAAACTGGGAATACTGCTGTGTGACATTGAAAAATGAAGACACACAGACAGAAGATTTGATAATGAAAAAAGCAAAGTAATCTACTTCCCGAATTTCTCCTTTAGCCACTGTGTATACTTAGCCACATTGGCAAAACGGCTGAACTCCTTCTCAAAATCATCCTGCTTTTCTCCATAGCGAAGCGCATGCATGAAAACCGTATTGCCATTCGTCTCCAGCCTTTTCATTAACCGAACAGGATAAAGTGAATCGCCGATTTTTTGTTCTCGTGCCTGCTCTACTATTCGCGCATACACTTCTTTTCGCTTTGTCAAACCGACAGCAGTATCCACTTTTGCAGGGAACGAATGAAACAAACTGTCGAGCTGTTTAGCTGCGCTCAGCATAAAAAGTTCACGGTTGCGATCAGCTACCATACCGTTGAGATAGGTTTTCAGCTGCGGCGAATCTTCACCATACTTGAGTTTTAAAAATTCGATGGCACCTTTTATACCTACAAAGCTGGCGAGGTTTTCGTTGTACTCAACATTATCGGTTACGAAAATAGTTCCATGCGTTAGCTCATGAATAATGAGTTCGGCCAAATCGCCTTCCTTGTAATTGAGCATTTGCGAGAGCACCGGATCCGGAAACCAACCCAGTGTTGACCACCCGGCTGCACCGCCAAGATCGGCATCGTAGCCCTCAGCAATCAGGCGTTGCCTTTCGGCCTCAGCAGGTGCTTTTTCGAAAAACCCTTTGTACGGCATCTTACCCAAAACCGAATAGCTCCAGCGGTAAGGCGTAAGACTGAATTTCTCGCAACCACTTACCACATAAATTGCCGGCTTTCCTTTTTGGTCGTAAAATGCCGAGTAGTTATCGTTGCGTTTCAAACCAAGTTTTTCGAATGCAAATGCTCTGATTTCGAGTACTAGTTTCAGCTTTGTCTTTACTGAATCAGCCACCTGATTATCTGCCAGCACTTCTTCTATCGGTCGCGCACCATAGACAATATCAAGCTGCCCTTTCCCCATTTTCAGGCCATAGACCAGCAGCGAAATATTGAACAGCGCAAATACGAAAGCCGGGAGCAGCAGCACATCAGCCATAACTATGAAAAACTTTCGGAAGCGCATACTGCAAAGATGGGCATTCTGTAACAACATCCTGCCGGATGTTGAAACAGATGCCAAAACAAAAATCCCCATCTTTGCAGTATGCACCGCATCCTGCTTCTGCTCCTTTTTCCTGCACTGCTGAAAGCACAGATTCCGGTGCAGCCGCAAGTACGCGCCCTGCTTTCTGATACGCTTTCCGAATCTTCTGCTCTCGAATATGTAAGCGATACCAGTCTTTGGTCGCACAACGACAGCGGTGATCCGGGCCGCATTTATCAGCTTGATACAAACGGATTCATCCGTCGCACACTCAATCTGCGCGGCGTAACACCTTTTGATACTGAAGATATTGCGCAGGACAATGCGGGCAATATGTACATCGGTGATTTCGGAAACAATGGAAACAATCGTACTGATTTAACAATCTATAAAATCCCCCCGCCCCAAAGCATCATCGGCGACAGCATTACTCCTCAACTAATTGAATTCAGTTTTGCCGATCAAACGGCATTCCCCCCGCCATCGAACGAGCAAAACTTCGACTGCGAAGCAATGCTGCATTTCAACAATATGCTGTATGTGTTTTCAAAAAACAGAGGCTCTTCAACCTATTCGCGTATGTATCGGATGCCAGATACTGCGGGCGTTTACAGCCTGATGCCGGTTGACAGCTTTGATACACAATGGTGGGTGACTGCGGCCGACATCAGCCCGTCGGGGCAACGCATGGTACTGTTTTCGGAACTACACATTTATCTGTTTACCAATTACGCCAGCGATAATTTTTTTCAGGGAAATGTTACGCATTTTACGATGTCGCCTTACACACAAAAAGAAGCCGTTGTATTTGCCAACGATAGTTTGCTTTACCTTACCGATGAAGTCCTTTTCAGCACCGGCGGAAAACTTTACACTATTGATCTTACAGCAGCACTATCCGTAAGTTCAGGCATTCAACAGAATACCATTTCATTCCAACTTATTCCAAATCCCGCAGCTGATTTCCTGAGCATTCAAAGCCCCGAAAGCAATTTCAACTGGGAGATTATTGATGCAAACGGCCGCATCGTAAATAGTGGCTTTTCATCCGAAAAAACAGCAATCATCAGCACCTCATTTTTAGCACCCGGCCTTTATCAGGTCAGAATTACAACAGCAACCCAACAAACGGCCACCGAATTACTCATCCGAACAAAATAAAAACACATCCAAGCTCCCACATCAACTACGAAAACACTTCTCACCCTCCACTTTACATTTTACACTTCCTAAGAAATGTTTTTTATTCTTTCAAAAGTTTTTGCGTTCCTGCTTATGCCTTTTACCTGGGCAATGCTGTTGCTGCTTTGGGCTGTCTTCAGTAAAAAGCCTGTCGTGAAAAGGCGTGCGTTGCTGGCTGGCGTTCTTGTGCTGTACCTGTTCAGTAACAGGTTTGTACTCGACACCGTAATGCGCGCATGGGAAATACCTGCAACGCCAGAACCGGCTGCCGGAACTTACGATGCAATTATTGTACTTGGTGGAACAAGTGCGTGGGATGAACAGCTCGATCGTGTACAGTTTACACGCGGCGGCGACAGGCTTTTTCAGGGATTACAACTGATGCGAAAAGGCGTTGCGCCGAAACTTATTTTCACAGGCGGTTCGGGAAGTTTACGCCACCAAGACAAGCTCGAAGCCAACTGGATAAATAGCTGGCTGAACCGCGCCGGACTCAATGATTCGGACATTGTGTTTGAAAACAAATCGCGCAACACGCACGAGAATGCTGCTTTCACAAAGCCCCTGCTTGGAAATGGCAGCGGTCGGTACTTGCTGATTACTTCTGCATTTCACATGCGGCGCTCCGTAGCTTGCTTTGCGCACGAAGGCATTCAGGTTGTGCCCTACTCTGCCGACCGCTACTCAGGAGGGCCGAGGCGCTATCAGCTCGATTACCTGCTGCTGCCCGAATCAGATGTGATGCAGGGCTGGAATCAATTGATGCACGAATGGTTTGGTTGCATCAGCTATTCGATTTCAGGTTATATCTGAGCCGCTATTTCGACTGCTTTGCATACAAGCCCGGCAGCTTCTTATTTTCAACAGGTTTTACCAAGTAATAGTACCAACGAATTTCAAATGTCTGGCTGTTTATCCCGACACGACCGATGCGATCTGATGTTGGTTGAAAAGAAGAACCTTCTGTTAAACCCGAAGCACGAATGGAAAGATCAAAATCAGGATTGGTTTTTTGCCAGCGGTAATACAGATAACCACCATCTTCAAAAAACTCGATTTCAGGCACAAACCTGTTGTTCAGGTATTGCGCAAAAAATGCGTTATAGTTTTGCCCTGTCTTTTCATTAACCAAATCAATAAACTGCTGCGATGAAATTGCTGAGCGGTAATAACGTGTTGCGAACGTTTTAATGATGTCGAAAAACAAAGTATCGTTATTGATGCTGTTACGGAGCGTATGCAGAATCCATGCACCTTTCATATAAATATCACTGTCTTTATAGTTGAAATAGCGGATTCCTTTTTCACCAACCACCGGCCTGCGATTAATAATGTATAAACGCTGATTGAGCAAATAATCTTCGTACTTCTCTCTTCCGTATTTGTGCTCAACAAACAATGCTTCTGAATAAGTTGCGAAACCTTCATGCAGCCAACCATCGGCAAGATCGGATGCTGTCACACTATTGCCCCACCATTCATGTGCTGTTTCATGAAGTATGATATAATCGAATGCAAACTGATAGTGGTTTTTGTAGCCGTTTCCGTAGGCGATAGCGCTTTGATGTTCCATTCCTGCGTATGGCGATTCAACAAGTTTGAATCCATCTTCGTACCACGGATAAGCACCAAAACGATACTCGTAAAATTTAATATGTTCTTTTACTTGCTTGAAATGTGTCTTTGCTTTTTCATAATTATAATCCAATACATAGTGATTGAGATCAAGTGTTTTTCCGGTTACCGTACTTTGATAAGTATCATACAGCAACTTGAATTTTCCGATATAAAATGTAACGTTATACACATTGATCGGGCAACTCAGTTTCCAGTTCCAGGTTGTTTGCTTTTCATTTGCCGATATTGTATCTGTAAAGCGTCCGTTGCTTACACCCGTTAATCCTTTCGGAATGGTAAGATGGATGTTCATGGAATCGGGTTCATCGTTCATGGCATCTTTACACGGCCACCAGATTCCGGCTCCTTCGCTTTGGCAGGCTACACCCATCCACGGTCGTTTCTGATCATCGGTCTTGCGCACAAAACCACCTCGCCACGGCGGACGTTTGGCATCAACAGGCGTTCCGGTATAGCTAAGTTTGATCTGCACCGTTTTACCCGCATCAAGTACACGATCAGCTTTTACAAAAACGGTATTGTATTTCCACGAAAAACGCACCGGCCACCATTCTGCATTTTTATTCATGCGCATCTCGGAAGAAATCAACTGCATATTTTCTTTCAGGTCAAGCTGAAATGAATCGGTTGGTGTTACAATAGTTGCAGTAATAATAACAGTACCTGAAATTGATTTCTCTTTGAGCGGATCAGTTCCAAAATCAACGGAAAGATCGTAATGCTTTACATCATAACTATTTCGAACCGGAGTTGATTCGCCAAATAAAGCAAGTGCGGGTGTTTTCTCGGGATATTTCCCTGCCCGCTTTGGATTATGGATTTTAAAGTGTACGCCCAAAATACTGCATCCGCTCAGCAAGGCTAAAAATAACAATGCAAATAATAGCTTAGTTTTCATTGTTCGTTAATTTACATTTATAAAAAATCCCGGCTTCGTTCCGGGATTTTTTTCACTCAAGGGCACCCCTTAAAGTTGTGTGAGTTGCTCTTCAATCGACTTTATTTTTGCCAGTGTATCGGCTTCTTTGCGTCGTTCGTTTTCGAGAATTTCGGGTTTTGCATTAGCCACAAAA